>JAGQYJ010000161.1 GCA_020436145.1 Cyclobacteriaceae bacterium
TTGCCCATGTATTTGCCCAAAATGGGTTTAAAGTTAGCCTAATTGACATTTCGGAAAAGGCACTACAAAAGGCGCTTGCTACCATTGAAAAAAACCTGGACAGGCTGCTGGCAAAAGAAAAGATTGATGAAACAACAAAAGCCAATACACTGGCCAATCTTACAACTTTTACTGACATCTCAAAAGGGGTTGCCAAGGCTGATCTTGTAGTTGAAGCTGCTACTGAAAACGTAGAACTTAAACTTTCCATATTCAAGCAGTTGGACGAGATAGCAAAGGCTGATTGCATTTTGGCAACCAATACCTCATCTATTTCAATTACGAAGATAGCGGCAGTTACTTCAAGGCCAGATAAGGTAATTGGTATGCATTTCATGAATCCCGTACCAATTATGAAGTTGGTTGAGATCATAAGGGGTTATAACACATCAGACAAGGTTACTAGTGACGTTATGGAGATGTCAAAGACACTAGGTAAAGTTCCGGTTGAAGTGAATGATTATCCTGGGTTTATTGCTAACCGAATTTTAATGCCAATGATAAATGAGGCCATTTATTCGCTATACGAAGGAGTGGCTGGTGTGGAAGAAATAGATACTGTGATGAAATTAGGAATGGCACACCCTATGGGCCCGCTGCAACTGGCAGATTTTATTGGGTTAGATGTATGTTTATCTATTTTGAACGTTCTATACGATGGATTTGGAAATCCAAAATATGCTCCCTGTCCGTTGCTGGTAAATATGGTTGAAGCGGGACATAAAGGAGTAAAATCCGGTTCGGGCTTTTATTCATGGACCCACGGCACCAAGGAACTGATCGTGGCTGATAGTTTTAAATAACTGATGAGAATATTTTTTATAGTTAGCCTTTCACTAAGCCTGTCAGGAAAAATATGGGCCCAACCAAATGAGCTTCCGGAAAAGGTAGTTTATGATCAGGAAGTTATTGATCTAATGAACCTAGCAAAAGCTCAAATGAAAGCGAGCGATTACACAGATGCCAATAAAACTTTTCGAAAAGCACTTGCTTCTGGAAAAATCTTGCCAACAGACCTCTCATATCTTTTCGCAGAAACACTTTATGTAATCCATCAGTATCAAAACAGCCAGAACTTTGTTGACAAATACCTTGACTTAGCAGGCCAGGGTGGAAATTATTATGAAAAAGCTGTTGAGTTAAAGGCACTCCTGAATAAAGAGTTTGAAAAAATAAAAGATTGCTCTTACTGCAACTTAAGTGGCTACAGGTACATCCCGTGTGATAATTGCCATGCGGAAGGAACTACCACAGAAGAGTGCTACAACTGTAAAGGAAGTGGCATAACTGTTTGTCCCAAATGTCTTGGACAGGGTGTTTACATTACATTCAATTCATTTAGTGGTAAACAATATCATGCGTGTGATATATGTGACGGAAAGGGCTATATAGAATGTCCCGTTTGCCATGGTGAAAAAACGTTAACCGGAACATGCAGTGTTTGCCTGGGGACAGGAAAAAAAGTAAGTTCCATTTTATGTGACCATAAAGCTCATAGTGCAGAAAATGCAGAGCAATAATTCGTATGCATAATCAGGTTACTGCTCATATAATCACTATTGGAGACGAAATACTCTATGGGCAAATTCTTGATACCAACGCCCAATGGATGAGCCAGAGACTGGATGAGATTGGAATAAAAGTGACTCAACGTCTTACTATTGGTGACGTTAAAAGTGAAATACTTGAGGCGTTTGCTTATTCTGAAAAAAAAGCTGACATCGTGCTTATTACCGGTGGGTTGGGGCCCACTGAAGATGACCTGACAAAACCTTGCCTTGCTGAATATTTCGGTGTTGATATGGAAACAAATCAGCAAGCATTATCCGAAATTGCCGATATGTTTAATCGATTCAAACTGGAACTCACCCCCATTAATCGATTACAAGCGAGCTTACCCACCAATTGTGCAATGATAAGCAACAGCCTGGGGACGGCACCCGGCATGTGGTTTTATGAAAATAATACGGTATTTGTGTCCATGCCTGGAGTCCCCTTCGAGATGAAGGAAATGGTATCAGCACATATTCTGCCTAAACTTCGAGCGCAGTTTAGCCTACCTTATATTTATCATAAAGTGATAAGAACTATTGGAATTGGCGAATCATGGCTCGCAGATAAAATTAAACCCTGGGCAGATGCCCTGCCAAAAGACATAAGCCTGGCATACCTGCCGAGTTTAGGAGAAGTAAAATTACGTCTTACCATCTCAGGGAAAGAAAGTAACCAGGAGGAAAGGGTATCTAATGAAATTGAGAAGCTAAAAAAATATGCAGACAAGTTTATCTATGGATACGATAATGATTCTATTGAATCGGTGGTAGGTAATATGCTTGCAAAAACAAACAAGACACTTGCCACTGCAGAAAGCTGCACAGGTGGCTATCTCGCTCATATGATTACTTCGGTTCCTGGTAGTTCTGCTTACTTTAAGGGAAGTGTTATCGCATATTCTAATGATATCAAGATCGACCAGCTGGGGGTACTACCGGAAACATTAGAAACTTATGGTGCTGTAAGCGAAGAGACGGTCAAAGAAATGGCAGAAGGAATTCGTAAAGAATTTGGAACAACCTATGGCATGGCAACCAGTGGGATTGCAGGACCAGATGGGGGTACTCCGGAAAAACCTGTTGGAACTGTCTGGATTGCTTTGGCTGGAACTGATGGAACAAAAACCAAATTACTATCGCTTGCCAAGGACCGCTTGCTTAATATTCAGGCTAGTGCTAAAGCCACACTGGCTATGGCATGGCAAACTTTCAACCAAAATAGTTGAGTTATAGCCCGATTATGTTAAATTTGTCATAAGAGAAAATAGGCTTAAATGCCTGAAAATAAGCATTTTTTGGCCTGTTTATATGTTTATAGAATATTGTTCTTTACAAGTATTGAAAAACAATAGATTCTGTAATACAACCGAGAGAAATACAAAATTAACCAAGAATAAAAATGGCTTCAATTGAATTGATAATGCCTAAAATGGGTGAGAGTATTATGGAAGCAACGGTGCTCTCATGGCTTAAAAAAGAAGGTGATACCATTGAACAGGACGAATCTGTTCTTGAAGTTGCCACAGACAAGGTGGATACTGAAGTCCCTTCTACTCATGCAGGTGTGTTGACTGAAATATTAGCAAAAGATGGGGATGTGGTTCCTGTAGGAGCTCCTATTGCGATTATAACCACCGATGGCAATGCAATATCTGCTCCGCAAAAACAAACAGAACAGGTATTAGTGGAGGAAACTGTACCTGTTATGGCTGAATCTGATACGCAGGCAGCGCCTGTAGCCTCAACTATTTTAACAAAACCGGTAAGCGGACGCTTTTATTCACCTTTGGTGATGAACATAGCACGCGAAGAAGGCATTGACATGACCGAACTAGAGCGTGTACCTGGAACAGGCAAAGAAGGCCGCGTAACCAAAAAGGACATTTTGGGCTACGTTGGTACCCGAACAAACGGCAACGGTATGCATGCCGCACCTCCCATTGCCCCCGCTCCTACCACATCAGCTCCGGCTCCTGTTACACAACCTAAAGTGCAGGTTTCTGTTAGCGCAAACGATGAAATCATTGAAATGGATCGTATGCGCAAAATGATTGCAGGCCGCATGGTTGACTCCAAGCGAATTTCTCCACACGTAACTTCGTTTGTGGAAGCCGATATGACTGCAATTGTTAACTGGCGCAATAAGATAAAGAAAGAGTTTGAAGCCCGCGAAGGTGAAAAGATGACCTTCACTCCTATTATTATGGAAGCTGTTGTGAAGGCCATTAAGGACTTCCCTATGGTAAATGTATCTGTGGATGGAGATAATATTATTAAACACAGAGATATCAATATTGGAATGGCAGTAGCATTGCCTTCCGGTAATTTGATCGTTCCGGTAATTCATAATGCCGATCAGTATAATTTAACAGGGCTTGCCAAGAAGGTAAACGATTTGGCGCGCAGAGCCCGCGAAAACAAGCTTACGCCTGACGAACTATCGGGAGGCACGTACTCTATTTCAAATGTAGGTTCATTTGGAAATGTAATGGGCA
>JAGQYJ010000162.1 GCA_020436145.1 Cyclobacteriaceae bacterium
TTATAAAGAAGGGAAATACACCATAAAACAAGTAGTGCAGCTCTACATTGATAGAATAAATGCTATTGATGTCAATGGTCCACGGTTAAACTCTATAATAATCGTAAATCCTGATGCATTGCAAATAGCTGAAGAATTGGACAAAGAATTAGCTGAGGGCAAAAGCCGGGGCCCAATGCATGGCATTCCGGTTTTGTTGAAGGATAATATTGATACACACGATAAAATGCCTACCACCGCAGGTTCAAGGGCACTTATGAACTCATTCCCATTACAAGATAGCCCTGTAGCAAGAAAACTTAGAGAAGCCGGAGCGGTAATTTTAGGCAAGACCAATCTAAGCGAATGGGCCAACTTCAGGGGCGAACTCTCTTCAAGTGGGTGGAGCGGTGTGGGTGGGCAAACCAACAACCCTTATGTATTGACAAGAAACCCTTGCGGGTCAAGTTCCGGATCAGGTGTAGCTGTATCCGCCAATTTGTGCATGGTGGCTATTGGAACAGAAACCAATGGGTCAATTGTATGCCCTTCAACCTCCAATGGTATTGTTGGAATCAAGCCTACGGTAGGTTTGCTAAGCCGTTCGGGTATAGTACCCATTTCTTTTACACAAGATACACCTGGGCCAATGGCCCGTACTGTAAGAGATGCTGCCATTTGCCTTGGTGCAATGACAGGCATTGATTCTATGGATAGTAAGACCCTAGCAAGTAAAGGGCATTATTATAATGATTATACCCAGTTTCTTAAAAAAGATGGGCTGAAAGGAAAAAGGATTGGGTTTTATACTGCTGCACTTGGAATTGACTATAAGGTAGATACCCTTCTTTACAAAACCATAGATTTACTTAAGAGGCAAGGTGCTGAAGTAATTAATATCGATAAACTGTATGAACCAACTGCCGGTGGTCAATCATTCCAGGTTTTGTTGTATGAGTTCAAAGACGGATTGAATAAATATTTTGCTTCATTAGGTCCAGATGCACCGATAAAGAGCATTGAAGACGTAATTGAGTTTAATAAAAAGGACAGTGTGGAGCTTTCCTTCTACGATCAACACTTAATGATCATGGCTCAGCAAAAAGGAGACCTGGAAAGTACTGAATACAAAGAGGCGTTGGAAGGTATGCTAAAAGCTACACGTGAAGAAGGTATTGACAAGGTAATGGATGAAAACAACCTTGATGCCCTAATGGGCCCAACAGGAAGCCCTGCCTGGATAACCGACCACACCAATGGCGACCATTATATGCTGAGCAGCTCCTCTCCTGCTGCTATATCTGGTTATCCCAACATTACGGTACCTATGGGCTCTATTGAAGGACTCCCTGTGGGTGTTTCTTTCTTTGGGCGTGCATGGAGCGAACCGGTACTTTTGGAAATAGCCTATGGGTTTGAACAAGGGACAAATTATCGTGAAGTTCCACAATTCCTAAAAGATTAAACCAGTGAAAAAGTTCGGCCTTTTTATGCTTATTATCTGTATGTCCATCACGGGATGGACACAGAAAAGATATGTAGACAGCCTCTTTAGTAAGATTGATAAAGAAACGTTTACATACAAGGATTCATTACAGCTTGATGTATATTCTGCCAGCAAGGACAATAATATGGGCAGACCACTCATATTGGTTGTACATGGTGGGGCATTTATGGGTGGAAGCCGGGAGGGCCTTGGCGAAATAAAGTTCAGCAGAATAATGGCGGCTAAAGGATATCTGGTTGCCTCGATTGATTACCGCTTGACACTTCAGGGAAAATCTTTTGGATGTGATTGTCCAGCAGATCAAAAAATTGAAACTTTTCGTGCTGCTACAGACGACATTTTGGATGCTTTGTACTACCTAAGCAATTCCAAATTTGCTTATGACCGCAGTAAAATAATCCTTCTCGGCAGCAGTGCAGGAGCAGAAGCAGTACTTAATACTGCTTTTTTGCAGCAGCATTTTGCCTTCGATGATCTTTGGGAAAAACCTATAACAATAAGTGGGGTTATTTCCCTGGCGGGCGCTATGGTGGATGCTGACTATATAACCAAGGAGAATGCGATACCTACCCTGCTTGTACATGGTATGAAGGATCCTTTGGTTCCTTATGCCACTGCTGCGCACCATTATTGTAATATTGGAACGAAGGGCTATATTATTTTGTCGGGTGCACGAACTATTGCAGATAAATTGCGGTTGTGCGAAACTTCATATCTCCTGGCATATGCTCCCCACGGTAATCATGATTGGTCGTGGCTGGGTTATAAATACTCCGATATGATTGCTGAATTTATTGATGAAGCAGTATTGGAAAATAAGTTGATTCAGACAGAAATTGATATTGAAAACCTCGCCCATTAAAAGGTTCTATTTAATAAGGGGTTCCCAGTATTTTCTCAACAAAATTCCCAGCCAAAAAGCTAACGACAAAACCGTTACCGGTGCAATCCAGATTGGGTCTATTTGTAATTGAACAAGAGGATCGAAGGTAACTCCAAATAAAGATTGAGGCTTAAAAACAAAGGCAACACCTAATAAAAGTACCGTAACTACCGGTAGCAAAACAGCTACGGGCTTAGTCTTTACCGGGCTTACTGAAATTCTACGAACAGGCTGCACAACAATTTGATTCATAATGCGATGAACCATACCTTCCGGTGCCTTTTCAAGCAAAGCTTCTTTTAACACCTTATGTATCGAATCGTCCGTTTGCTTTTTCATTATATCAATATTTTAACTTCTTCTTTCAATTGGTCACAGAGCTGGTCGTATAATCGGGCTCTTGCCCTGTGTAACCTTACTTTAACCGTGGACTTCTTTTCTTCAGTTATTTCACATATTTCATTCAGGCCTTCCTCTGCAAGGTAAAACAATGTAAGCACTAACCTATCGGGCTCTGCCAAATTGTTGAGAGCTTTCTGAAGGTGCTTTTTCTGATCATTCGCTACCAGATTATTCCAGCCATCCGGGGCGCTCGTGCCATAGTCTTTTTCATAATCGCTCGCATCAAGCGAGAAAACCTCAAGCTTCTTCTTTCGTAGTCTTGACAAAGCCGTGTTATATACAATTTTGTACAGCCAGCTCGAAAATTTTGCTGTTTCATTATGCTGAACAATATTTCTGTACACTTTAATAAATGCATCGGAAACTACTTCTTCAGCATCTTCCCTGTTTTTGACAATGTTATAAGCAACAGTGAAAGCCAGATGCTGATACTTCTCAACCAATTGTTGAAAAGCACCCGTTTCTCCGGCCTTCACACGCCTAACTAACTGCTTACTTTCAGGGTTGTCGCTCACGTATTATTAAGACTACGGTTTCTGGTTTACGGTTACAATATAAAAGTAAAATTTATAGCTCCCCAGATGAATCCTTATGACGATATAGGATTTTTTTTAATAGATATATGTAACCACTTTCCAATTCGTGTTGTCTTCCCATTTGTAAACATTATTCACTTAACTCAAAATAAAATGGGATCAGAAGTAATTATTATACCTGCTATGTTTTTAACCGTGTTTGGCATGGTATATTATTTTCTTGTAACGCGCAATAAGGAAAGGCTTGCATTGATAGAGGCCGGGGTTGACGCAAAGTTATTTAAGTCGGGAAGTTCGAACAGTATGTGGTACTTCGTAATTGTGTTGGGGATGCTTGCCATTGGTATTTCCCTCGGTGTAGGACTCGGCTTTATCATCCTGCATACTTCAGGAGGTTTTGAGTCCGATTATGCTCCGGGAGCATTCGTATTCAGTATTTTTCTATTTGCAGGCCTAAGCCTTTTAACTTCCTTCTTCCTGATTCGAAAAATCAGAAAACAGGACGGGGAATAAACAACTCACCATATAACTATCTCTAAAGGTTGTAGCTAAGCTGCAACCTTTTTATTTGGCCAAACTGCCTGCAACAGAACTGCAATTGCCACCACCAGTAAGGCACCAATGGGATTAAACCATAAGTAGGTAATACCTAACTTTCCTGCCCTGGAAAGAAAATACAGCCACACAATAATACCTTCAGAGATGAGCGTGGCTACAAATACAGCATTCGCTTTCACATATTTTACTCCAAAGGCCACAATAAAT
>JAGQYJ010000163.1 GCA_020436145.1 Cyclobacteriaceae bacterium
ACCATCATTATTATGACATCCAATATTGGGGTACGCGATCTGAAAGACTTTGGGGCAGGCATTGGTTTTGCTACGGCTGCAAAATCGAAGGATGCCGATGAGGAAATGCGTTCCACCATTCAGAAAGCATTGAAACGTGCTTTTAGTCCTGAGTTTTTGAACAGGCTGGATGATGTGATCGTGTTCAACTCGTTGAAACGTGAAGACATTCATAAAATCATCGATATTTCCCTGGAAAGCCTGTTCAAGCGTGTGATTGACCTGGGTTATACGGTTGAGCTATCTAAGAAAGCAAAAGACTTTATAGCAGAAAAAGGGTACGATCCGCAATTTGGCGCCCGTCCTTTGAACAGGGCTATTCAGAAATACCTGGAGGATCCTATTGCAGAAGAGATCCTGAAAGGTGATTTTGCGGAAGGAGAAGTGCTTTATGTGGATTATAATGGAAAAGATGATACCTTGTCCTTTTCACGAAAATCCAAAGCCAAGAAAAGCAGCGGAAGCGAAGCGAAGTAAGAACTCTTAGAACAAACTATTAAAAATGGCCTTACCATGATGGTAGGGCCATTCCTTTTAGTTTACGGTAAGATGCCAGGGCATGCGTGTCTGTCATGCCCGAGATGTAATCCAATAGCAACCGAATAGCCTTATAAACGGATTTTTCTTCTGTTGCCTCCTTGATATGCTCCGGCAATGTACGCATGACCATTTTGTGGTAAGTGGTTGCCTCTCCGGATAAAAACCCTTGTGCAGAATGAATTAGTGTTTCCAACAACCCATTGAGTACTTCAAAGCCGGCCACTTCCTTCTCCACCACAATCTTTGCCCTGTAAATCTTTTCAATAGATATTTTCTTAATCTGCTTCATGGCATCGGCTACAGGTAAAAGATCTGTTAAAGATTGATCAAAGTTGCCCTGGAGCATTTCTTCTTCGTTTGCTAAAAAAGCTTCTACCGTTTGAGTGATGAGCTCATTAATGGCCAGGGCGCGCAAAGTCCCCAACTTCTCATGCAACAACTTTTTCTCATCCAGCTTTTTCCTGTCAAATCGCTCTCCAACAATGGGTTTTAAAAGATCAATGGTTTCCTCCAGGCTCACCAACCCAAGCGTGCATCCGTCTTCCAGGTCTATAATATGGTAGCAAATATCGTCTGCTGCTTCTACCAAAAAGGCAAGAGGATGACGTGTCCAGCTACCTTCGGCCAATTTGTGCAAACCAAGTTGTGAAGCAGTTTCTGCAAAGGCATCAGATTCGGTTTGAAAGAAACCGAATTTCTTTTGGCTTACTCTGTTTTTGTCTTTGGGTCCGGACACTTTTTTAGGATACTTGGTGAACGCACCCAGTGTTGCATGCGTTAAGCTCAACCCATGCTCTTTTTGATTGATCAAACGAAAGCCTTGCGCATTGCCCTCAAAATTCTCAAGGTCCATCCATTCTTCTTTAGTCACATGCGCCTTTATCCAGGCAAGCGATTCATTCTCTTTAAAGAAACTGGAAATAGCATCTTCACCCGAATGCCCGAAGGGTGGGTTCCCAACATCATGCGCTAAGGCTGCGGCACTTACAATGGTACCAATATCGCTAGCCTCAATATCCTGAAGGTTATACTTTTCAATCAGCTTTTCTCCGGCTCGCTTTCCAAGCGAACGTCCCACACTGGAAACTTCCAGGCTATGGGTAAGCCTGTTATGCACAAAATCCTGTTCGGGCAATGGGAATACCTGGGTTTTATCCTGCAAACGCCTGAACGGATAGGAGAATACGATACGGTCATAGTCTACCTCAAAGGCACTTCGATCCTGTTTTCCGCTTATGCCTTTCGCCCCAGATCGAGTGGAAGATAAAAGTTGTTCCCAGTTCAATGGCTTGCTCATATTACTAATATCTTACTTTTTATGCACTTGGCTTATCGTACAACCGGATAGTATCCTGATGCAGCAGGTTCGACAACGTTTTATAGAGTTCAGGGTTCTCTTCAAACAATTTGTGGGGTTGTTCAAAGTATACTTCCATACACACTGCAAAAAACTCATCCTCATTTACCGAGGCATATTTCCTAAAAATGGATTCTTCCCCATTTCTGATCCTCCTTATCTCTTCTCCGGCTAATTCAATCCACCTGGTATATTCCTCCAGATCGAAGAAATGCTGTTCCCCGTTTTGAATGATATTTTCCAGTTTAAGTGCATGGGCCATTTCATGAATGCCCAGGTTAATACCATCATATGGCTCCGCATAGCCTTCCACAAAAGCTTGCCATGAGACCACTATGGCCCCCATCCGGGGATTAACCTCGCCTTTATGGTATTGCCTGTTTATTACTGAATAATAATTATCCGGGTATATAAGAATTTTATCGAAATGGAGTAAGGTTACATCCGGTAGGCCAAAAGTAAGTTGAACCGCTGAAGCTGAAATTAATGCTTTCATTTCATCTGTTACTTCTGAAAGGTTGCGAGCTATAAATTCCTTAGAATAAATAAACTGCTTTACCTTCTTTTCAAACCTTTGTTTACTTTCCAATGGAAGGTGTTGGTAAAACGTATTGTATTTAAGAATTGGGGCCTTGAATTTTTCAGCCAGAGGTCGAAAAAGGTTTATCCGTCTTTCAAGAAATCCCCCTGTAACATAGCTGACAAAGACCACTAATAAAATAGAGCCCGCTCCCAACAAAACAAAATTTCCCAGCATTACGCCTCTCTCAGAAGGTTGCTCATGGAAGTATTTTCCCCCAAAGTATTTTTCACCACATCCACATTAACCCGTTCCTGCTCCATGGTATCTCTGTTTCGAATGGTCACGGTATTGTCTTCCAGCGTTTGGTGGTCAATGGTAACGCAGTAAGGCGTACCAATAGCATCCTGCCTTCTGTATCTTCTTCCAATAGCGTCCTTTTCATCGTACTGCACCGTAAAATCAAACTTGAGTTCATCGATGATTTCACGGGCTTTTTCGGGAAGTCCATCTTTCTTGATTAAAGGAAGCACCGCTACCTTAGTAGGGGCCAGTGCAGGTGGGATACTTAGCACCACACGCTCTGATCCATCTTCCAGTTTTTCTTCTTTAAAAGATGTTGAGAGTACGGCTAAAAACATGCGATCCAAACCAATGGAGGTCTCCACAACAAATGGCACATAGCTTTTGTTTTCTTCCGGATCAAAGAACTGAAGTTTTTTACCTGAATATTTTTCATGAGCAGAAAGATCGAAATCGGTTCGTGAATGAATACCTTCCAGTTCTTTAAAACCCATGGGGAAGCTAAACTCAATATCGGCTGCTGCGTTGGCATAATGTGCCAGATTCAAATGGTCATGGAAACGATAGTTTTCTTCACCCAAACCAAGGGCTTTGTGCCATTTCATTCTCTTCTCTTTCCAATGCTCATACCATGTGAGTTCTTCACCAGGCTTTACAAAAAACTGCATTTCCATTTGCTCAAATTCACGCATTCTGAAAATGAATTGACGCGCCACGATCTCATTCCGAAAAGCCTTTCCAATTTGTGCGATACCAAATGGTATCTTCATTCTACCCGATTTCTGAACGTTCAGGTAATTCACAAAAATTCCCTGGGCTGTTTCGGGCCTCAAATAAATTTTAGCTGCATCCCCGGCAACCGAACCTAATTCAGTGGAGAACATCAAATTAAACTGGCGCACATCTGTCCAGTTTTTTGTCCCTGAAACAGGGCAAACGATCTCCAGCTCTTCAATCAAAGCTTTGAAATCTGCAAAATCCTGCTTTTCAATGGCTGCCTGCATCCGTTTTTCAATGGCAGCAATTTTTTCTTTGTAGCCTACCACGCGGGGATTTGTGCTCAGAAACTGTTCTTCATTAAAAGCATCTCCAAATCGTTTGGCCGCCTTATCAACTTCCTTTTGAATTTTGGCTTCGATTTTGGCTATATGCTCCTCCCCCAGCCCTCGAGCAACTTCCTCTACTACCCCGAGTTCGGGCACGAGCTCTTCACCGAGAACGTGAAGATGCAGGCCCGCCCTCCCGGGGACCCGGACTTCGCGGGCCTGGGCCCC
>JAGQYJ010000164.1 GCA_020436145.1 Cyclobacteriaceae bacterium
AGCTCTCATGACTTGTTGGTTTTGCTTTCCACAGCGCCTGTCCAGTTCAGTGCTTTTGTTGATGCGGTAATTCGCATTGGCCGCGAACACGACTTTAAAGTAGAAAGCCTGTATTTTTCTGTGCTTCGCTCCTACCAGGAAATGCACGATAATTATTTCCCGGAACTGGAAACCAAAGCACAGGAATTGCGAAAGCAATTAGGCATTACCCAACACTCCTCTAATATTGCTGACAAACTCAAGGACTGGCTCGAAACCAAGTATAACTATTCATTCGATTTCGATGGTTTCAAAGACCAGCCGCAGCTTAACAAACTGCGCTACCTGCTTATTCCGGGTAAAAGGCCAAAGTTGTTGCTTAATAAAAAGTTATCTTATACCCAGCAGTTATTCATTCTCAGCCGGGAGGTTGGCTTCAACGCTTTGGGGGTAGCCAAACGACCCCTTACTTCTTCCTGGATTGAGACACTTTCTTTTGAGCACGTTCTTAACAACTTCCGCTCTTATTATTTAGCCAGCGCACTATTGCTGGATGAAAGGTTGTTTACCAAAGGACTGGTAGATTTCACCAATAAAGACAGGTTTACACCTCCGGACGTTATACGACTAATGGAACAAAGTCATTCTAATGCAGAAATGTTTATGCTGCGCATTACCAACCTGGTTCCAAAATATTTTCGTTTCCCACAATTGTTCTTTACACGTTACAACCATGCATTAAAAGACAATGTTATAACCCTTACAAAAGCGCTTAATGGGTCGGGGTTACCCCAAAATGTCAATTCCATTGGTGAAGACAAGGCCTGCCAGCGCTGGGTGACATATGATACATTGACCAAATTCAGGGAAGCGAAACAGACAAAACCTATTTGCACAGTTTTCAAAGTGCAGTACGAAGAAAGTCACTATCAGTACCTTGTTATTTCTGTAGCATACCCTATGTTACCGTCCGAAAATTTAAATTGCTGTATTTCTGTTGGCTTCCTTGTGAACAACAGGTTTATTTCTAAAACCCGATTTGTAAACGATCCGTCCATTAAAGAAATTACAGTGACTAAAAAATGGGTTATGGAGCATTACGAAACCTTTGAAGACGGCATGCCCAACCCCAAATTAATTGAGCGTGAGGAGCATCTGATAAGCCTGCGAAAAGAGATAGGTGGAGTAATAAAGAAATAGTTGTATTTCGAACTATTTAGAATCATTATTGATTCATATTTCCATTGGGTAGTTCAGGCACTAGATGTATCTTTGACGACCTTTCAAATTATACATAAACAAGCCTTAATATGAGTTGGATTACTAACACATTGACAAGCACCGTAGGACGGAAAGTCATTATGGCGCTGACAGGGCTCTTTCTTATTTTATTTTTGGCCGTGCACCTGGCAGGAAACCTGCAATTGCTCAAAAATGACGGAGGAGAGTCTTTTAATATTTATTCCCAATTTATGGCCCATAATCCTTTGATTCAGACCATTTCCAAGGGAAATTTTTTCTTTATCTTCCTGCATATTTTTGTTTCCATTACACTGTATAGAAGGAACAAAAAAGCACGGCCTATTGGTTACAAAGTTGCTCCCGGCAATGTAAGTAGTAGCTGGGCCTCCAGAAGCATGACCCTTTTGGGAACCTTAATCCTGATATTTATTCTTTTACACTTAAGAGGTTACTGGTATGTGCTCAAATTTGGCCACGCACCAATCACTACTGTTAATGGCGTTGAAATGCACGATGCTTATCGTTTGGTTGTTGAATCGTACCAAAATCCATTGATAGCCGGATTTTATATCCTTTCCATGGGTGTTCTTGCCTTTCATTTGTGGCATGGCTTCAGTAGTGCATTTCAGTCGCTTGGCCTGAACCATGTAAAATACAATGGCTTGATTAAAGTGGTTGGAAAATTATACGCCATAGCGATACCAGCACTTTTCGCACTCATTCCAATTTTGTTGTACCTTAAAAGCATTGGATAGATATGAAGCTAGAATCTAAAGTTCCTGAAGGCCCGATAGCCGAAAAATGGACACGACATAAATTCAACATTAAGCTGGTAAACCCAGCCAATAAAAGAAAATACGACATTATTGTAGTGGGCACCGGCTTAGGAGGCGCTTCTGCGGCTGCTTCCCTGGCCGAACTAGGCTACAATGTGAAGAACTTCTGCTACCAGGATAGCCCAAGGCGTGCGCACAGTATTGCCGCACAGGGAGGTATTAATGCAGCTAAAAACTACCCTAACGATGGTGATAGCGTCTTCCGCTTGTTTTACGATACGGTAAAAGGGGGCGACTACCGCTCACGCGAAGCCAATGTGTATCGTTTGGCAGAGGTAAGTAATAATATTATTGACCAATGCGTAGCTCAGGGTGTTCCTTTTGCCCGTGAGTACGGTGGCAAACTGGATAACCGTTCTTTCGGTGGAGCCCAGGTATCGCGTACTTTCTATGCACGTGGCCAAACCGGGCAACAACTACTTTTGGGAGCCTATAGTGCATTAAGCCGCCAGGTAGCAACAGGTAAGGTTGAATTATTTGATCGGACTGAAATGCTGGACCTGGTCCTGATTGATGGTGAAGCCAAAGGAATAATTACACGTGATCTCGTAACAGGTAAGATTGAGTCTCATGCGGCAAATGCGGTTGTTTTGGCAACCGGTGGCTACGGAAACGTATTCTTTCTTTCAACCAACGCCATGGGATCGAATGCGACAGCAGCCTGGAGGGCGCATAAGAAAGGGGCTTTCTTCGCCAATCCTTGCTTTACACAAATTCACCCAACCTGTATCCCTGTTTCGGGAGACCACCAATCGAAACTGACACTGATGTCAGAATCGTTACGTAATGATGGCCGCATATGGGTACCTAAGGTGGGTAAAAAAGGACTTACAGCTCAGGAAGCCGTTAGTATTCCAGAGGGAGAAAGAGACTATTACCTGGAAAGAAAGTATCCATCGTTTGGTAACCTGGTACCTCGTGATGTGGCATCACGGAATGCTAAAATGGTATGCGATGAAGGCCGTGGTGTTGGGGCTACAGGGCAGGCCGTATTCCTCGACTTTGCTGATGCTATCCAGCGTTTGGGTAAAGACGTAATCAGCCAGCGATACGGCAACCTTTTCGACATGTATCAACAAATACAGGGTGATAACCCATATGAAGTACCGATGATGATCTATCCCGCGGTACACTATACCATGGGAGGGCTTTGGGTTGATTACAACCTGATGACAACCATACCTGGTTTGTACGCGCTGGGTGAGTGCAATTTTTCGGACCATGGAGCCAACCGATTGGGTGCAAGTGCATTAATGCAGGGATTGGCAGATGGCTATTTCGTAATTCCTTACACCATTGGCGATTACCTGGCTGGCAGGTTAAATGAAAAAGTGAGCACGGATCATGAGGCTTTCAAACAAGCTGAAAAGGATGTGAAGGAGAAAATAGATAAGCTTTTAACCATCAACGGGAGCAAAACCGTGGATGATTTCCATAAAGAGCTGGGTAAAGTAATGTGGGAGTATGTAGGCATGGCCCGTACCGAGGAAGGTTTGAAAGTTGCCAAAACCAAAATCAAGGAAATTCGGGAAGAATTCTGGAAAGATGTGAAGGTGATTGGAACCAACGAAGAACTGAACCTGTCGCTGGAAAAGGCCAATCGTGTGGCCGATTTCCTTGAACTGGCAGAATTAATGGTGGATGATGCACAAAATCGTAAGGAATCGTGCGGTGGCCACTTTAGAGAAGAGTCTCAAACTCCGGAGGGAGAAGCGCTTCGAATGGATGATCAATACTCATATGTTGCTGCCTGGCAGTATAACGGTGAAGGCAAGGAAGAAACCCTGAATAAAGAGGACCTTGCTTTTGAAAATGTGAAATTAACTCAACGTAGTTACAAGTAATATGGACATGAATCTAACATTAAAAATATGGCGACAAAAAAACGCCAGCGATAAAGGAAAGTTTGTAACCTACGAGGT
>JAGQYJ010000165.1 GCA_020436145.1 Cyclobacteriaceae bacterium
AGTATGCTCAGCACAGTAATTGGCCCGGCATTTTCATGGGATAGGTTTTTGTTACAGGCAGATACTCCGGAACCTAATGATCAGTTTGGGGTGGATATTATTGGTAAAAAAATGGATGGTCAGGAGGCTGTTTTATACAGCGATATTCAGGTGAACGATTTTGTTTTGAATGGAGTAGATGCAGCTGAATACCCCTATCTTAAGTTGAAGTACAATGTTTCCGATAATATTGATAAAACTCCTGTTCAACTGAGAAAATGGCTGGTCACCTTTACGCCTGCTGCGGAAGGTGTTTTGACCTTTTTAGGCAACGATAAAAGAAATAATTTGAAGATTGAATTGCAGGAAGGAGATTCTGTTTCCACTGAATTTGGATTCCTTAACATAAGCGATAAACTGTTTCAGGATTCACTCGAAGTAGAATATACATTGTTTAATGCTACCAACCGGACATCTGTTAACGGCACGTTTCGCATAAAAGAACCGGAACCATCGGATACAACTAAATTCAGTGTTCCCATAAAAACAGCGGGGCTTGTTGGTGTAAACAACCTTACGGTTACAGTGAACAATATGAAAGAACCGGAACAGCTCTATGTGAACAATACACTTTCAATCACAGATTATTTGACTGTTTCCAGAGACGCTACCAATCCATTGCTGGATGTTTCTTTCGATGGGCGGTATATCTTTGACGGTGAGGTGGTTTCACCCAGTCCTTCCATCAGGATAAGGATAATAGATGCCAATCCGCTTTTGTTTAAAACCGATACCACAGGGGTTAATATTTATTTAACCGCTCCGTGCGAAACATGTACGGAAGAACGTGTTAGCCTGGCAGGTAAATGGACACCGGCTTCTAAGGACAAGCCTTTTGAAATTAACTATGTTCCTGAAAAACTGGATAATGGCCTATATACCTTAACCATTCAGGCAGAGGATGCAAGTGGCAACGAGGCAGGTGCAGAGCCATATGTCATTCACTTTGAAGTTATTAATGAAGCAACGGTAACTAATTTTTATCCTTACCCTAATCCGTTTTCCACAAGTGTTCGATTTGTGTTTACACTTACGGGTAGTGAAATACCTGATGCTCTTATGATTCGCATTTTGACGATTTCAGGCAAGGTTGTGCGTACCATTACCCAGGATGAAATAGGCCCCATTTATATTGGTAATAACCAGACCGAATACGCCTGGGATGGGAGAGATGAATTTGGAGACCAACTGGCAAATGGAGTGTACCTTTATAAAGTAATTCTCGAAATTAATGGTGAAAAGATAGATTTGAGGCCATCAGCAGGAGACAAGGGGTTCAAAAACGGCTATGGAAAGCTGTACCTCCTCAGATGATCTAATTTTTAACCATCGGATTGGTTTCTTTGCCTGATTTGTATGCCCATCCGCTTTCAAGATATAGTTTATTGTTAAAGTAGTCGAATGTCACTTTGAACTTTTTGAGTGTTTCGCCTCCCAGGGTACCGTCACGTACGAGTTTCTCGTTCTCGTTCGGGTACGATCTTTTGGTGGGAACCAATGCTTCAAAATCAACTAGCGAAGTTTGCCCACCTAGTTCAATATGGTTAACACGTATTTTTTGGCCGAGAAGAGCACCTGCCAGACCATATCCAATTGACTCGGTCTTATGGTTTTGAATTTCGAAATCAATAGATTCTGCATTGATTATAAGGCGGGCTTCTGCTCCGGTATCTACTAAAAGATTAAGCATGTGTTTGTTGCTGTCAATAGTTACAGGACATTTAACATAGGGCTTGGTATTATAAACGTTTAGATCAAGCACGGCAGCACTTCTGGGTTTCACAAAATACTCAGGTTCTATTAATGTGATTTTTTGATTTTTGTAGTCAATCTGAACAATAAATTTGGCCAGAAGCTGGTAACCGAAAACACCATCTATATCAACTCCGTTAAGTTTTTTAGGGAATCGTGACCAGGGAGTAACTACCAGGCTCAGGCCTTTTCCGTTTATGTTGGGCATTTTTACAGAAAGTCCATCAAGCCGCTTGCCTGTTATTGTTTTTCCCATGCCAAGACCGCTAAACTTAACGGTATGCTTTTCAAATTCACTCCAATCTTCAATATGCCTTTTGCTAAAGAGAAGTATAGAATTCATTCCTGTATCGAAAATCAGGTTTAATCTTTTACCTTCAATGGAAACTGGTAAAATGATAAGATTGCCAGCCATTTGAAAATGAAAAGTTGATTGATATTTACCTTCCTCAAACTGGAATCCGGCATGACTATCCGCTTTGGCGAAAACAATGAATGGAATAAATAACAGTATGAGCGCTATGAACAGGGTGATAGGCCTTGCATACAGTTTTGGTTTCATGGTTGTTACAAATTATGTTGAGTTTTGACAACATAATACTACCATGAAAAAAGAGTAATAAAATCACCTGAAAGGTAGGATTTTGAGGGGTTAGATCTCCCTAATAATGCGTTTAAAGTGCTTTAAATACCACAGCAGCGAGCATACTGCCAATTACAGGGCCCAGCACGGGCACCCACGCATATTGCCAGTTGCTGCCTCCTTTATGCTTAATTGGAACCAATGCATGAACTATGCGCGGACTCAGGTCGCGTGCAGGATTTATGGCATAGCCTGTGGTACCACCAAGTGCCATGCCTATTACTACTACCAGTAAAGCCACAGGTAAAGCTCCAATGGAGCCCAGACCAATTTTGGCATCTTCAAGGTTATTGGCTGTTATGCTCGCTCCTGATAAATAGAGCACAACAAACACGAGCACAAAAGTTCCGAGAACTTCGCTGTATAAATTGCGCAGCTTGCCTGCAATAGCCGGCCCAGTAGAAAATGTACCCAAAATACTCCCTGCATCCGTGGTTTCGTTGTAATGCGCAGCATACGAAAGCCAGGCAAGGAAGCTTCCTGTAAATGCTCCTGCAAATTGTGCGAGAACATAACCCGGTACTTTGGCCCAGGCAAACTTGCCAGCCATTGCCAATCCAACAGACACAGCGGGGTTTATATGTGCACCACTATAAGGCCCTGCAACTGCAACACCAACAAACACTGCAAAACCCCATCCTAAGGTAATAAACACCCAACCTGTACTTTGCGCATAAGCTTTATTAAGGGTGTTGTTGGCATTTATACCGGTTCCAAGGAGCATCAATAGCCCTGTTCCAATAAATTCAGCAGTTAGTTCATTCATAGCCTAGTTCGGTTAGTAATGTTTGAATTGTTTTATGACCCCTTTCATAATAGTCCAGTAGTAAATCAGACCTGTTTGTGAACTGACCATCTGACAAAGGTGCATAATTTTTAATATCATTTACAGTATCAAATGTGTATGGATGAATGATAAAGGCCATGTCATGATACATTTCAACCATCCAGTCTTTCATAAGGTCAGGGTAAGAGTTCTTATCTCCATTGAAGCTTGGGCCCACAATATCTGCTCCATTATTTTTTGCAAACTGCAAAGCCTGTTTTAATTTTTCCGGGGCTATACCACCTTCCAGAAATTCTTCGCCATCCCATAAAAGCATGCATTTGGGAGTATTTTCAAAGTATGTATTAAGCAGCTTCAGGCTTTTGGTTGAAAATGTCTGGAGAATAAGGTGTTTGTCAGGAGCATCGACCCAGCCTCTTTTTTCAAGAAGTTTATACAAATCCTTTTCAATACCCGGAAAGAGCTCCGGTTGCTTAGTCTCCAGGTACAAGCCTGTTATCTTTCCATCTGATTCAGCTATCTCGATGAGCTCATTCAGGGTCAATATTTTTAAACCCTTATATGCACTTTGAGCTTGTTTTGGATTCA
>JAGQYJ010000166.1 GCA_020436145.1 Cyclobacteriaceae bacterium
GGGCTATTTCACAAAAATATGGTCACGTGAGTATCGAGCATATTATGGCCGACAATGGAATTGGGGAGAATATTTCTCCGGGTCAGGTGCTTAAAATCAGAAAACAATAATGGGAGGAAGAACACCTTTACAGTCTCTTCTATTTTTGTTGCTTGTGGGCCTTTTGGCATTGATTACAATGTGGGCATTCCCCAAAGATGGGGTTAAGCTTACGGATTCCCTTACCTTGAAATATGAATCGCTGAATGAGTTTTTCGGTGGAACAACCGATAAAAAACTGCTTTCGGTAGAGGATTCGCTTTTGAGTATTGAAGGAGTGGATTCGGTTGCAATCCGCGACAGCCTGGCCCGTGTAGCCAAATTGCGCCACGAGCGGGTAATGAGCATTCAGCATTCTGATTCCACAAATTCGAGCCTAAACAGTTTTTACGAATCGCTGAAAAGACTGCACTATGAGGGTGGCAAGATTCGCATTTTACATTATGGCGATTCACAGATTGAGGGAGACAGGATGACGCGCTACATACGTAATGAGCTGCAAAAAGCATTTGGCGGTATCGGTCCCGGTTTGCTTCCTGCCTATCAGGTAATCCCCACCAGTGCTGCACGACAAAACCAGTCAGAGAACTGGCTGCGCTATACCGCTTATGGCAACAAGGATACCACTCTGGAGCATAGCGATTACGGTATTCTGGCAAGTTTTTCCCGCTTTATGCCACCTCCCGATTCGATTCAGAACACGGACACGCTTACTGCTTGGCTCGAAATTCAGCCTGCGGAATTCGGCTATTCCCGGATCAAGAAATTCAATCGAATGCAATTGCTTGTGGGAGGAAACACAGCGCCTGTTTCCATTGAGGTGGAGGCGGATAGCACGGAGGTATATAATGGAGTTCTGAAAGCAAACACCTTAAACCGCAAGCTTACAATCCCTTTTAATACCACGCCAAAAGATATTAAGGTAACTTTTAAAGGAACGGACAGCCCCAACGTGTATGGTATTTCGTTGGAGGGCACCACTGGTATATTGGTGGATAATATTCCGCTACGTGGAAGTTCCGGAACCTTGTTTCGGGGCATTAATAAGGAACTGCTCAGAAGGCAATATGCTTCCGAACCCATCAAACTGGTAATTCTTCAATTCGGGGGCAACACAATACCCTACATCGACTCAAAGGATCGTGCAGACAAATTCGGCAATTATTTCAAGGCCAACCTCAGGTACCTGAAAGCATTGTTGCCGGATGCCTCTTTTAATGTGATTGGCCCCTCGGATATGTCCACCAAAATCAAGGGCAAGTACGTAACCTACCCCATGCTGGAAACCATTCGCGATGAGGTGCAGAACGCAGCGCGCGAAATGGGAATGGCCTATTACGACATGTACGAAGTAATGGGAGGCAAAAACTCCATGCCTGAGTGGGTAACTGCGGACCCACCGCTGGCGGGACCGGATTACGTACATTTTACCTCGAAAGGAGCGAAAAAAATGGTCACCCTGTTCTATGAAGCTTTAATGAAAGACTATCAGCGCTACCTGGCAATTAAACAAGATACGCTTAAAACGGATACCACCGCTCATGAGAAATAAAGGTTTGTTGGTAGTTGGGCTGTTAAGTTGTGCGGTTTCATTGGCCGGAAAAGCGCAGGTTTCTGAGGTAGAACCGGGCAAGTATCCGTTCCTGCAGCTGGATAAAAACAGGCTGGAGTTTTATGGCGACACCACCCATTTTAATACCATTTTTGAAAAACTGGATAGTTTGGTTTTTCTTGGCAAAGGAAGTTTGTCCATTCTGCATATTGGCGGTTCGCATGTTCAGGGAGGAACCTTGCAAAAGACCATGCGGGCCAAATTCGACCATATTGTGCCCGGGGCAGCCGGGGAACGGGGCTTCTTTTTTCCGTATCATATGGCGCAGTCCAACATGCCGACTGATTTTCATGTGGAGTTTACCGGTCACTGGGAAGGGTGCCGATGCGCCAAGAAAACAGAGCTATGCGACTATGGTATGTCCGGCTATAATGCGACTACGTATGATTCAGGAGCGCATGTGAAAATCTATATGGAGGATGTGGATGGGAAGAACTACCGGTTCAACAAAGTGCGCATCTATTACCAGATGCTGCCGGAATCCTTCGAAACAGCTTTGAATTCTGTTTATGGCTCTTTTACAGAAAAAATAGATTCCGTTGGGCAGTTTGTGGAATATACGTTTGGCCGAACCTATGATACACTAGCATTTACGGTTAACAAGACCGAGCCTTCCCAGACACACTTTATCTTACGAGGGATACAATACATAACCGATGAGCCGGGAATAACCTATCACACCATTGGTGTGAATGGGGCAAGCGTACCTTCTTATTTGCGTTGCCAGGACTTTGAGAAAGAAATGACCTACCTGACTCCTGACCTCGTTATTTTCGGAATTGGCATCAACGATGCCAACGGCCCGGTGAGCCGGTTTAGTCAAAAACGGTACGAGGAGGAATACAGGGAGCTAATTAGCTGGTTTAAAAAAGCCAATCCCAACATAAACTTTATATTTCTTACGAATAACGATAGCTATTACCGCAGACGATACCCCAATGAAAATGTGTACAAAGTGGTAAAGGCTATGCAAAACCTGGCTGGGGAAACCAATGGCGCTGTCTGGAACCTGTTTGAGATCATGGGAGGTATTGGCAGCGTCCGGCTCTGGGAAAAGACAGGCCTTGCCCGGGCAGATAAGGTGCACTTTACCCCGGAGGGCTACCAGTTGGAATCGGACCTGCTTTTTGAAGCATTCCGAAATGCCTATGGAGCATACATAAAACGAACATCAAGTACTTTGCAAAGTGATTGACCGCCTGAAAGACATATTGCTCTACCATGAAAACACGCCTTTGCTATTTACAAGGCTGTACTTCTGGGTATTCTTTGCGATTGTTCTGGCTGTGTATTCAATTATTTACAGGCAAAAGGCGGTACGTAATGCCTACCTGTTTTTGGTCAGTTTGTTTTTCTATTACAAAACGAGCGGATTCTTTGTTTCTATCTTACTGGTTTCTACCCTTACCGATTTTATCATTGGGAAACGTATTTATGCTACAGAAAACCTGTTAGGCAAGAAACTCTGGCTGGCACTGAGCATTTTCATTAACCTGTTCATACTCACCTATTTTAAATATGCCTATTTCTTTACCGATGCATTCAATACGCTTCTAGGAACGCACTATACGCCTATTAATCACTTCGCGTACTGGACCAATTCGTTCTTTGGCACGCATTTCCGGTTCGATAAGATTTTGCTGCCGGTGGGGGTCTCGTTCTTTACATTCCAGACCATTAGCTACTCGGTAGATGTGTACCGTGGATTGGTAAAACCGGTTCGAAACATCCTGGATTTTGGTTTTTTTGTTTCTTTCTTCCCCCAATTGGTAGCAGGCCCCATTGTGCGTGCTGCCGATTTTGTGCCCCAGCTGTATAAAGATTACTCTTTAACCAAAGAGCAATTTGGCATTGCCCTGTTTATGATACTGAACGGGTTGGTAAAAAAGCTTTTTCTGGCGGATTACATTGCAGTCAATTTTATAGATCGGGTGTTTACGAACCCATTAAGCTACACAGGTTTTGAGAACCTGATGGCCCTGTACGGATATTCGCTGCAGGTATATGCCGACTTTTCAGGTTATACAGATATAGCCATTGGGTTGGCCATGCTTATGGGCTTCCAGCTACCGAAAAACTTCAACTCTCCTTACAAAGCCACCAGCACAGGAGAGTTCTGGAAACGCT
>JAGQYJ010000167.1 GCA_020436145.1 Cyclobacteriaceae bacterium
CCAATTTGTGTATTTTCCAGCAGTAGGTTAGCAAATGGAATTCCTTCGCCCGTAAGTTTGTCAACTACTTTGCCCTTTAAAAGACCATTTTGTGCAAATGTTAAATGGCTCATTAAGAATACGATAGCAAAAAATAAAAGTCGATAATTTTTTGAACTGTTCATTTTACTTTTAAATTTGCGCAAAGCTAATAGTTTGTTTAATAAAATTATATTAAAAATTAAACAAAATTGAAATACAGTATAAAAGATCTGGAAAGCCTTTCGGGCATAAAAGCACATACAATTCGTATTTGGGAAAAGCGGTATAATTTGTTCGACCCCCAGCGCTCGGATACCAACATCAGGAGTTACACGGAAAATGACCTGAAGAAGCTTTTGAACATTGCCCAATTGAATAATAATGGAATCAAGATATCCAGAATTGCCTCAATGAGTGTGAACAGTGTTGAGCAGGAAGTGCTCAAACTTAATGAAAACACTGCCGATGTAGAGACGGCTATTAAACGAATGGTCGTGGCTGTGGTAGATGTTAATGAAGTTGAATATGAAAGGGTGCTTTCGGATATTTTAATGGACTACGACTTTGAGGTAGTTGTGACCAATTATTTATTCCCATTCCTTAATAGAATAGGCGTACTATGGCAAACAGATTCCATTACACCTGCTCAGGAGCACTTTATTTCCAACATTATACGAACCAAGCTAATTGTTGCCACAGATAAGCTGCCGATCCCAAGTGTGTATAAACCGCAAAGCTTCCTGTTATTTTTGAGAGAGGGAGAACTACATGAAATAGGCTTACTGTATGGGAATTATTTGCTTCGCAAATTAGGGTTTAAAACTGTTTACCTGGGTCAATCCGTACCTTTAAAAGATTTAATTTCAATACAAAAACAGTATGAGGCGAACTATCTTGTTACCTCATTAATCAATAGTAATTCGGGCGAGACAGTGGATGAGTATCTCCAGCATTTGACAAAATCCTTTCCTGCAATTCAGATAATTGCACTGGGCAATCTCTTAAATGAGTCAGTTTTTAAATCTCCCGAACTTAAAAAGCACCTTTCCTATACGGATTTCAGAAAATTTCTCCTTGAAATCTAAAAAATCTGATTAAAAATTATTTCAAAACATTAAACAAAATAAAAATGTCTATATATTTGTTTAATAAAAATAAAAAAACATTAAACAAAATTGAATATCTCAGTTATAGGTTCTGGTTTTTCAGGTTTGTCTGCTGCAGCTTATTTAGCTAAAAAGGGCCACACGGTTTCTATTTATGAGAAAAACGAAACCATTGGTGGAAGAGCCCGGATGTTTACTCAGGATGGTTTCATGTTTGATATGGGGCCCAGCTGGTACTGGATGCCCGAGGTATTCGAGAAATTTTTCAAAGACCATGGATCTAATGTTGAGGAGCATTATGATCTGGTTCGTCTGGATCCTTCCTACTAGGTTTTTTTCGAGGATGAAAAATTGCAAATTCCAGCAGATTATGAGTCATTACTAATGGTTTTTGAGAGGTTGGAAAAGGGAGGTGCCGATAAGCTTAATCATTTCCTGCAGTCTGCCAAATTAAAATACGATGCAGCAATGACGGACCCGGTTAAACTTCCTGGTATGAGTTTTGCCGAATTGTTCCAGCCAAAAATTGTAAAATCGGCCTTGCATCTTAAGCTCACTCAATCCTTTTCGGAGTATGTAAGAAAGCAATTCAAAAGTTCTAAAATTCATCAGTTACTGGAATTCCCAATTCTTTTTTTGGGCTCATCTCCCACAAAAATCCCAGCTCTTTACAGCATGTTGAACTATGCAGATATGAAATTGGGCACCTGGTATCCGATGGGAGGGATGTACAAGATAATAGAAGGGTTTGAGCGAGTGGTAAGATCTTATGGAGTGGATTTTCATACTTCTGCTCCTGTAGAAGCGATTACTGTCAATGCTGGAAATGCCAAAGCACTTAAATTACAAAACGATACAGTAGCAACTGATTTGATAATTGCCGGTGCAGACTATCATCATGTGGAGCGTAATTTATTGCCCTCTGACTTATGGCAGTATACTGACAAATACTGGGATAGCCGTGATATGGCGCCATCTGCGATTATTATGTATTTAGGTGTTAAGGGAGAAATTCCAGGACTTTTGCACCACAATCTATTTTTTGATGCGCCATATCAGGCTCATCTCGATACAATAAACATCGCCAAAGATTGGCCTGAAAATCCGCTATTCTATGTATCTAATCCCTCTAAAACAGATCCTTCAGTTGCTCCGGCAGGTTATGAAAATCTCTTTGTTTTAATACCAACAACGCCTGGTTTACTCAATGAATACGATAACCTGAAGGAGTATTATTTGAAAATAGTAGTTGGCAGGATAAATAAACAAACGGGCGCAGACATTTCTGATAGGATCGTGGTTAAAAAATTCTTTATGCCCAGCGATTTTGTTAGCGATTATAATGCTTTTAAGGGGAATGCGTATGGCTTGGCGAACACGCTCATGCAAACTCATTTTCTAAAACCAAGAATGAAACATAAAAAAATTAACAACCTGTTCTTTACAGGTCAGCTTACAGTTCCAGGTCCCGGTGTTCCACCAACTATTTTAAGTGGCGAGATTGTGGCATCACTTATTAAATAACAACTAGCTATGGATCAGAAACACATCTATGACAATTTATCTGAGATTTGCAGTAAATCAACAACCAACCTTTACAGCACATCTTTTTCATTAGGCATTTTATTGTTCAGTAGAGAAATACGATCGCACATTTACAACATCTATGGGTTTGTGCGTTTGGCTGATGAAATTGTTGATTCATTTTTGGAATATGAACAGAAGAGACTCTTGAAGGAGTTTAAAGAGGAAACTCACAAAGCAATTGATCAGGGAATAAGCTTAAACCCGATACTAAATTCTTTCCAAAAAACAGTAAGAGCGTATGAAATCCCACGTGATTTGATTGATGCTTTCCTTCTAAGCATGGAAATGGATCTGTATAAATCAGCCTACTCTCACACTGAGGTAAACAAGTACATATATGGTTCGGCCGAAGTGGTTGGGCTTATGTGTTTGCGGGTTTTTTGCCTTAACAATTGCGATTTGTACGATGAGCTTGCCCCGCATGCAAGAAGTTTGGGAGCGGCCTTTCAAAAAGTCAACTTTTTAAGAGACCTTAAGGATGACTACGAGGTATTGGGCAGATCTTATTTTGCCGAAATAGATTTTGAAAGCCTCAATTGCGAGAGTAAAAAACAGGTGGAAGATAATATTCAAAAGGATTTTCACGATGCATTGATTGGTATCAGGCAATTGCCGGCTTCCAGCAGGTTTGGTGTTTACATTGCATACATTTACTATTATTCTCTTTTTAAGAAGATAAAAAGCTTGCAATTTGAAACTATAACTCAGCAAAGGGTACGAATACCTAATTACAGCAAATATGTATTGTTAGTAAAAAGCTGGTTTAGGTATAAGCTTAACTTGGTATGAAGAAAACGCTCCTGATATACACAATCTTATTGATTTGGGCTCCGTTAAAAGCTCAGGAAGATTGGAGTGTATATCTGGAGCAAGCGCATAAAGATGCTGATTATTGCCAAACCTTTTATGACACTATGAGTGAACATAAAATGGAAACAAGCACTGCAGCAGGATACTATGCAGTATCCAATATGATGCTGGCAAAAAAATATGCAAATCCCTTTGTTAAACTAAAGTACTTTAATGCAGGAAGGGAGCTAT
>JAGQYJ010000168.1 GCA_020436145.1 Cyclobacteriaceae bacterium
CCATTTATTACGGGGCTAAATGTACCGGTTGATTATGCCAAAGTTACTTCAGCTGATATTGAAGAATACGGGCAGCTAACCCTTCATCAATCGCTCGATATTATAAATGGAATTAAGAGCACATCCGAGCCAACATTCGAAAACACCTTTGTGGCATACGATGATTACGTAAATGATCTGAGCAAGGCCATGAACAACTGTTACGTTATGTACTGGGTATCTCCCGATTCCCTTTCAAGGGTAAAAGGCCTTTCTGAGTACCAGGTGCTTGATTCGTTGTACAACCAAATCAGTACCGATAAGGATTTGTACAATAAAATGGTAGCCTTTACTGAAACGGACGGTTATGCATCGCTTACGGGCCACAGAAAAAGACTGGTGGATGAAACCATTAAGGATTTCAAGCTATCCGGGATAGGGCTGGAATCAGAGAAACTGGAAGCATATAAAAAACTCAATGCCGAAATTACCGATCTCACCACGCAATATTCCATCAATATGAATACTGCCAACCTTATTCTGAACCTTGATGAGGAAGGAGCAGAAGGGCTGCCGGAAAATTTTAAAGACACCTATAAATCCGATGAGCTACACTATGATATACCGGTTATTAATGCTACCCGGGGGCCCGTTTTAAATAATGCACAAAGCGAGGCTACGCGTAAGGCGTATCTTATGGACTACTCCAACCGGGGCGCTGACAAAAACATGGCTATTCTTGACCAATTGGTAGAAAAAAGGTCTGAAATAGGTCATATTATGGGATATGATTCCTATGCCGAGTATAACCTTAGTGCTAAAATGGCCAGGAATCCTGAAACCGTCTGGAATTTTATCAATGGCCTTATTGACAAATCAAAACCAAAGGCCATTCAGGACCTCAACGTACTAAGGGATTTCCGGAATGAGGTAACAGGCGTACAGAGTAACAAGCCTATAAGTCCATGGGATATTTCCTATTACAGCAACCAGTTGCTCAAAACCAGGTACAACGTAGATTACGAAAAGATTCGTGAATACCTGCCTATGGACTCCTGCCTGAACGGCATGTTTAAGATTTACCAGCAGTTATTGGGGTATGAGTTCCGAAAGGTAGAAAATGCATCGGTTTGGCACGAAGACGTGCTCATGTACGAAGTATATGAAGGCGATACCTTACGTGGAAAATTTTACCTGGACCTGTACCCACGGCCCAACAAAGAATCGTGGTTTTATGGTGTTGAGCTTGCTCCCGGAAAACAAACGAGCCAGGGGTACGAAGTGCCTGTAAAAATGCTGCTCGGAAACTTTACCAAACCAACGGAATCGTTGCCTTCCTTGCTGAGCTTTGGCGAGCTGAATACCCTTTTTCATGAGTTCGGTCATATTATGGACGGGGTTTCGTATAAAGGGGAATTTGCCGCCCAGGCCCAATCAAAATCGGATTTTGTAGAGGCCATGTCGCAGATATTTGAAAACTGGATATGGGATTACGATATCCTTAGTTCGTTTGCAAAACACTACGAAACCGGTGAAGTGCTTCCTAAAGAAGTATTTGATAAAATGCTGGAAGCCAAAAACCTTACCTCCGGTTACTCGGCCATACGGTCGTTGCGCTCATGCACCTACGATATGATGCTGTACGATAAGTATGATCCGAATAATCCGTACAACACCGATGAGCTCTGGAAACAGATTGACCAGCAAATGGGTGTTATGGATAATTATGTGGAAGGCACTCACCCGCAGGCATGCTGGATTCATATTAATACCCACCCCGTGTACTATTATGGCTACCTGTGGTCAGAGGTATACGCCCAGGATATGTTTACCCAGTTTGAAGAACATGGGCTCCTGGACCAGGAGACGGGCATACGCTACCGCGATCTGATTTTAGCCAATGGTTCGCAACGCGATGTGGTAGAAGCAGTGGAAGAATTTTTGGGCAGGCCTTCGAATAACGAGGCCTATATCAAAAGCCTTGGGTTGGAATAGGGTGGATGAAAATGAGTTTTTAAAAGTAAACAATGACTCTCCAGGACCTTGGATTTACTCCCCATTTAGAAACCTACCAAAAAGAGAACGGCCTTGATTCTTTTGAGGTGGCCCGTGTTATTGCCGAGCACAAGGAACGGTACGTGGTCAAAACAGCTACTTCTGAGTATGAAGCTGAGATCATGGGCAACCTTCGGTTTACGGCCCAAAGCCGTGCCGATTTCCCTGCCGTAGGCGATTGGGTGGCCATCTCCGAATACGAGGAAGACAAGGCCCTGATCCATGCCATTTTGCCCCGCACAACTATAATCGAACGGCAAGCCGTGGGTAAACATGGTGAAAAACAGATCATTGCCACCAATATCGATTATGCATTTATTGTTCAGGCAGTGGATCGCGACTTCAACATCAACCGCATAGAACGCTACCTTACCATTTGCCACACCTCCAGGGTGGAACCCATCATTGTGCTTACTAAAATTGACCTTATCTCCGAACAGGAGGTGCAGCAATTAACGCAAGCTGTTCGGCAACGGGAAAAGGACACTCCTATAGTGACTATTAGCAACGAAACCCAAGAGGGCATTAATAATCTCAATAAGCTGATAAAAACCGGGAATACTTACTGCCTGTTGGGCTCCTCGGGAGTGGGCAAATCTACGCTTACCAACAACCTGCTGGGTAAGCAACAGATGAAGACTGCAGCTATTGGCGAAGGTACCAACCGGGGCAGGCATGTAACCAGCCATCGGGAATTACTGGTATTGAACAACGGGGGCATTCTCATTGATAATCCCGGCATGCGTGAAGTAGGTATTGCCGATTCCGGCAGTGGAATGGCCTCCACCTTTGAGGCTATTTTTGAGCTGGCTCAAAATTGCCGGTTCAAAGATTGCACGCACACCACTGAAACGGGATGTGCTGTTTTGGAAGCTCTGGAAAATGACGAACTGGAGGAAGCCTCCTATGAAAATTTCCTTAAAATGGAGAAGGAGAAAGAGCACTTTGAATCCACCGTTGCCGAAAAGCGCAAAAAAGATAAAGCCTTTGGTAAAATGTTTAAGAACTATAAAAAGGGAGGGTATAAGGACCGGTATAAGTAACCCGTGGATCAGGGTGTGTTCTTACTTCGTTTCCAGAAACGAAGCTTATTCTTGACCGCCCTGGCTTTTTCCTTATCAATAACTCCAAAATAGACAAGCAAAAATAAAGCAACCCACAACAGCCCTTTTGTAAGGAAAAAGAAAAATCCGGCAATGCCAATATCGGTTAAAAACTCTATCATACGGTAGAAGTTAACTTTCCACTGGTGCACTCGGTCTCCAGCTCTTCAAACATAGCAATATTGAAGTCAAACCCTTTGTTTACTTCTTCAGCCCATTCATCTTTTTGCACTTCCCTGATAGATTGTATCACCTCCTTTACATCATCAAACTCGTACATATTACCCGTGGAAGGCACTTTTTTCTTTATCATCTGGCCACCAAACATAATAGCCATATAGTTTAAATAAACGTGTGGCAACACCTCTTCATAACTCAGAGAGTTCAGGTAATCGGCATATGCCTGGGTACTGGTCAAAACATAGTTTGCCGAATTGCCTTTGTCTTCCAGCTCTTTAATGTCAGCCAATATCCTATCTGCCCGTTTCAG
>JAGQYJ010000016.1:0-10853 GCA_020436145.1 Cyclobacteriaceae bacterium
GTTGATATCATGCTGAATATCGAACGTAAGGTTGTACGAAAACCGTTTATAGATATCGAACCAGGCAGAGTCGCGCAACTCTTTGGGATACACTAGTGTAACCGGGTACCCGTAATCTATGTTCAATCTGCCCCATCTGAGATCATCGGCATACAACTGACCACTCACGCCATAACGCCAGTTCTTGTCAGCAGATTCTGAAGTCCACCAGGCCAAAAGGCCTAGCGAAAGATAGTCTGATTCAATAGAAAAGGAAGGCATGCCTCCAATTTTGTTTCTCCTGTTCCCGGAAGTATATTCATAGCCGGCAGACACCCACAGCCGGTTGTCTACAGCCGATGCAGAGGACAAATTCATATCAATACGGTCGGTAGAGGCGGAAGAAATCACATCAATCCCTCCTTCCAACAGCAAGGTGTTAGTAGAGTCCAGGGTGAAGTTCACACCCAGCTTGTTTATAAAAACATCAAGCTTTTCCGTTCCCTGTCCACCGGTTACAGCAGAGTGGTCACCATCTTGCTGATAGTAGGAAAATAGCAGATCGAACTGAGCGGACCGTATATTACGCTTCACGAAAGTGGTATCCTGTGCCCTGGCTAGTGAAAAACTAAAAAGAAAGAAAACCAGTACCTTTTTCATACACTCAATTGCAGCCGCATCCTCCGCTGCTTTTGCCCCCTCCTCCGCTGGCACCTTCACGAATGGTCTGAGCATAGTTTTCTACTGCTCCTCCTTTTGTCAATCCCATTTGCATGGATGAGTCATTTAAATAGCTTCGTTGGTACGGCTTTACTGACTCGCAAGAGCAAATTATTGATAACACACCAGCAACGACCAAAATACGGTACTTAATATGCATGTTTCTTAAGGCCATTCGAAAAATGTAAGTTACGATTACTATCTATAAAAACACACTCCACACCATCCAATTGATTGATCAGGTTCATTCCAATTTCTAACCCCATCACAGATACAGCCGTTGCAAGCGCATCCGACAATTCGGCACTATCACTAATTATGCTTACACTTCTGGACCCCACTACCGGAAGGCCGGTTTTAGGATTAATTATATGTGAATACCGCTTGCCCTCATGTATAAAATATTTTTCGTAGTCGCCTGAAGTGGCAATGGCTTTATTTTCGAATGGTAGCCAAAGGAGTACTTTCGATTGATCATCCGGATCGGGTACGCCCACTTTCCAGGGCTCACCGTTAGCGCGGGTCCCCCAGGTAGTAAGATCTCCACTTGCATTGATGACCCCGCCATGAACCCCATTTAGTAGCATCAATTGTTTCACCACTTCCGCAGCGTATCCCTTGCCTATAGCACCAAAGCTAATTTTTGTTTCCGTATCTTTCAACCATATTTTTCTATCCGGCAGCAGGTCAATTTTATCAAACCCCACGTGCTGGAGATGGTTTTTAATCGTTTGATGATCGGGTAATTCGTGCACCTTTTCATCAAACGTATAAAGATCACCCAATCCATTGAAGGTAATATCGAACGCTCCCTGGGTGAGCTCAGAAATACCCATACACCTTTTAACTAATTGGTAATACTCCTCCGTAACTTCTACAGGGGTTGAAGCCGCCTCTTTATTCAACTGAGTAGTTATGCTATTCGGTTTCCAGCTTGAAAGCCAGTTTTCGATCTCTTTGATCTTATCAATCGCCTCTTGCAAACGTGCTTCTCCCTCCTCTTCTGAAGTTACCAGAGTTATTCGAAAGGAGCTACCCATAAGAATTAATTCGGTGGAAAATTCTTTTAAGACCTTGGGAAGAAGGTAAGGCTTAATCTGTTCCATTATACTTTGAGGGGTTGCCTTAGCCGTTTCTATTTTTGTAAGCACCTTACCACTATGGTCTAAAAGTAACACATGCGGAAAATAGCCCTGAGGATTATACCTCTCCGCCATTTTTTCATTGTAAGCAATTTTGTCCTTATTCAGCTTTTTATGTTGCGGAAAATCCAGAATTTCGATTTCAATATTTTGAGTACTAAATAATTCGAATACAGGGTCTTGAAGTATCTCTTTATCAAATCGAATGCAGGGTAAGCACCAGTCGGAGCCGGAAAAAATTAATAGCCTGGGTTTAACTACGTTATTGGTCTCATCAAATGAAACCTGAGCTGCTCCAAAAGCCGATGAGGTTAGCAGCACTATAGCCATCATTGTTTTTCTTAAGCTTTTGAGCCTTTGCCTCTTCATACCAACAAATGTATGGGATGCCTTTTTCAGGAAAAAGAATTTTTTGATCGGGCACAAAAAAACCCGGCTAAGTCAATAGCCGGGTGAAGTAATACATTCTACATTCAAGTTGCCTTAACAAAACAGCGGTCCAGAATGGGCCTATGCGATTTGCCAAACGTTCTGTAGCACCAGCGCTTAAGCGCTTTCACCTCATTTTCCAGAAGTGATACGATTGCTTTTACCAACTCTTTCTCGAAGAGTTTCAGATCAAAACTTACCTTTTTGAGGATAGTTTTCACATACTCTAGCATAAGCTGTCAATTTGGTTAAAGAACATTTATTTCTCAACGGAAGGTTCATTTATTTCCGTATTCGAATGTGAAAAGATATTAAAATTCGCCGCCATTTCAAAAATTATAATGTTAAGAAACCGTTCATAACAACGAGCCTTGCATATTTGCGTTGAACAACATTTTTTAGGAAAATGAAGCATTGGGTAGTTACAATCTTTTTGTTGTTAACCTTACAGGTTGTTGGTCAGGACCTGAGTATTCAATTGGGTGATAATGACATTGGTCAGAACCAAACGTTCACCATATCCATTGTTGCCAAAAATGGAAATATTAATTCCTATGATAAATTTCCGGATATCGATGGGTTCAACAAAATGGGCACCTCATCTTCCAGTCAAACCAATATTGTAAATGGCCGTGTTTCTTCTACCCATAGTATTATAATGAATTACAGTGCTTCCAAACAAGGCACGTTTACCCTTCCTCCGTTTACCATACAGGTAAATGGAACAACGGTATCCTCCTCTGGCACCACAATAAAGGTTGGCCCGCCCGTACAACAACAGCGCAATAATGGCTTCTTTAATGACCCTTTTGATGATTTCTTTGGGCATGGCAGGAATGAGCCTAATGAGTTTGTGGATATTAAAGAGGATGCCTTTTTTGCCCTGACCACAGATAAAAGGGAAGTGTACGTTGGGGAAGGCTTTACCGCTACATTGGCATTTTATGTTGCCGAAAGTAATCGTGCCCCGTTGCAATTCTATGATTTGGGGCGTCAGTTGGGTGATATTCTCAAGGTAATAAAACCGGCCAACTGCTGGGAAGAGAACTTCAACATTGAACAAATAAACGGACAGCGGGTTGTTATAAACGGCAAAACCTATACTCAGTATAAAGTGTATCAGGGCTCTTTTTATCCTTTGAATACCGAGCCAATAGCATTTCCTAAAATAGGTTTGGACATGATCAAGTACAAAGTGGCCAAAAACCCGTCTTTCTTTGGACAGAACAGAAAAGAGAGCCTTAAAAAATTCTATACAAAGCCAGTTACCGTTAAAGTAAAAGACTTGCCTCCTCATCCTCTCAGAGACAAAGTTGCTGTTGGAAATTTTCGGTTGAAAGAGGAGATTAACAAAACAGAATTAACTACAGGACAGAGTTTTAATTACGATTTTAACATTTATGGTGAAGGTAATATTGCCGGTATAACCCCTCCGGAAACTACTTCCACTGACGATTTGGAATTATATCCTCCCAATACACAGCAACAGATAAACAGATCGGGCAGCCGTGTAACCGGTACCAAAACCTTTGATTTTTACGGCATCCCCAAGGAGCCGGGACAGTACAATCTTGGTGACTACTTTCAATGGGTCTTTTTCAATTTGAGTAAAGACCGGTACGATACCCTGAAGGCACATGTTATCCTTAATGTTACCGGGGAAAGCCGTAAAAACGAGTCCATTATTTCCAATGATCTGGGTGCCTTTTACGACCTTATTGAAGTTGAAAGTAATGAACTCATGTATCAAAATGATTGGAGCGTCCTCAGAATTGTTACGAATGCGTTTATTTTGCTGTTAGTAATTCTATCTGCCTATTTCATTATCAAACGCAAATGAGCAATACGCTTGGAACTCTTCTTAAAATAACTTCCTTTGGTGAATCGCATGGTGCCGCAGTGGGTGTGGTATTGGATGGGTGCCCTGCCGGTTTGGAACTGAATACCGAATTTATCCAATCTGAGCTTTTGCGCAGAAGACCGGGCCAGTCTAAAATAACCACCGCTAGAAATGAAAAAGAAGAATTTGAGATTATTTCCGGGATATTCGAAGGCAAAACCACTGGGGCTCCAATTACGATAATTATCCCAAATAACGATACGCGCTCCAAAGATTACGATCATCTGGCGGGAGTTTATCGTCCCTCTCATGCCGATTACACCTACCAGGAAAAATACGGTCATCGCGATCATCATGGAGGAGGCCGTTCTTCCGCCAGAATAACTGCCGGATGGGTTGCCGCAGGAGCCATTGCCAAACAATTGCTTTCAAAATCCGGAATCAAAGTCCAGGCCTTTGTGAGTCAGGCAGGTAACGTTGTCTTATCTAAGCCCTACAAGGCACTTGACCTGGCCAAAACAGAAAACAATATTGTAAGGTGCCCAGATGAGGAAACTGCCAACCAGATGATTGAACTGATAACCGAGGTTAAGAAACAGGGAGATACCATTGGTGGGGTGATTACAGGTGTGATTTCCCATGTACCCGTTGGTCTCGGGGAGCCAGTTTTTGACAAATTGCATGCAACCCTTGGGCACAGTATGTTATCTATTAATGCGGTAAAGGGTGTTGAATTTGGAAGTGGGTTTGAAGGCGTGAAAATGAGAGGCTCAGAGCACAATGATGCGTTTGTGCCCGGAGAAAAGATTCGGACTAAAACCAATTATTCCGGAGGTGTTCAGGGAGGTATTTCCAATGGAGAGGACATTGTGTTCAGGGTAGCCTTTAAGCCTGTGGCTACCATTATGAAAGACCAGGATACAGTAGATAGCTCAGGCAAAGCGACCACAGTTATGGGCAAGGGTCGCCACGACCCATGTGTAGTTCCCAGGGCAGTACCCATAGTAGAGGCAATGGCCGCAATTGTGCTGGCCGACTTTGTATTGCGCGCCCGAACCACTAAATTGGATGTCTGACTTTTAAGTCACTACCAGATTTGAATCACTTAGAATGAGAAAACTGTCATTGGTTGCCAAAATAGGTATTGGCATGCTTACCGGTGTGATTATAGGCATTTTAGCCATTGTTCTTAATAATGGTGCTTTTGTACTCGATTGGGTAAAACCTTTTGGTACCATATTTATCAGCATGTTGAAACTCATTGCCATACCTCTCATTTTGGTATCTCTAATCGATGGCATTTCCAATATGACCGACACTTCCAAGCTTTCAAGGATTGGAGGTAAGACCATTGGACTTTATATTGCTACTACTGTGCTTGCCATAACCATTGCACTGGTTTTAGCCAATTTTGTTAATCCAGGTTCTTTTATTTCTCCCGAAAAAAGGACTGAACTAAATGAAAAATTTGCCAAAGATGTTCAGGTAAAGCAGCAAGCTGCGGAAGGAGTAAAAAACGCCAGGCCATTGCAGATTATGGAAGACATAGTACCCGATAATTTGTTTAATGCGCTGAGTACCAATGGCAAAATGCTACAGGTAATCTTCTTTGCCTTTCTGTTTGGTATAGCCATGGTTATGACCAAATCGGAATATAGCGCTCCTGTAAAAGATTTCTTCAATGGAGTAAATGCTATTATTCTCAACATAGTAGATATAATAATGAAATATGCCCCAATAGGTGTAATGGCTTTAATTGCGGGACTTATTGTGGATGTTACAGGAGATGACCCCAAAGGGGCACTTAGTTTATTTGCTGCTTTAGGTGTCTATGGCCTTACGGTAGTTGCAGGTTTGGCCTTTATGATTTTTGGTTTTTATCCGGTTATTATCTCAGCCTTCACAAAAATTAAGTACAGAGACTTCTTCAAAGCCATTTTCCCGGCACAACTGCTTGCTTTTTCAACAAGTTCAAGCGCAGCCACGCTGCCAGTGACCATGGAGAGGGTAGAGAAAAACCTGGGGGTATCTGAAGAAGTTACAAGTTTTGTATTACCCATGGGTGCTACCGTTAATATGGATGGCACCAGTATACATCAGGCGGTTTCAGCCGTATTTATTGCAGTAGCATTTGGCCATCACCTTACGCTCATTGATCAGCTAACTATTGTTGTTACTGCCACGCTTTCTTCTATTGGGGCTGCAGCTGTTCCGGGTGCCGGGCTTATCATGCTCGTAATTGTTCTTGGAGCTATTGGTGTTGACCCCGCAGGCCTTGCCTTGATTATTGCCTTGGACAGACCATTGGATATGTTGCGTACTGTTGTTAATGTTACCGGAGATGCTACCGTAGCTACCATAGTTGCCAGCACGGAAGGAGAACTCAATCATTTGCCTGAAAATGTGGACTAAGATTCGATATGGTATTGTATTATTTTTTTGTACAGGGTATTCATATGCCCATTACAATCTGAACCAGGACTGGGTAGATCAAATAGATAGCCTAAAGACACAGCTTAAGCTTCTTAAAATGGACACTACCAAGGTTCATGTATATCTGGAACTGTCGTATCATTTTATGGGAAATAATACTCAAATGGCTATCGACTATGCCGACTCGGCTCTTAGGCTATCCAGCCGGCTAAACTATGCTTTGGGTGAAGCCCAGGCTAATAACAGGCTTGGTTTAGCCTTCGAACTGGAAAAAAGCCACAACAGAGCACTTGAACATGTGAATTTGGCCCTGACAACGCATAAAAAAATAAAGGACTGGAAATGGATTGCCCTTGATTTAAATGTATTGGGAATCATCTATAGAAGTGAAGGCAAGTTTCATAAGAGTATTGATACGTATGAGCAATTGCTTGAAACAATCCCGGAAGGGGAAATGACCTCCATTGCGGGCCTTGCATATAGCAATATGGGCATGGCCTATTTTGACCTCAAACAGGAGGACAGTGCCCAATACTACTATGAGGTGGCTTTAAAGATTCTTAACCAACACAACCACAAAAGGGAAACTGCCTTTGTGCTGGATAACCTTGCTACTTTATCCATTTCTCAAAAGGATTTTGATAAGGCCATTGAATATTTAGTACAGGCAATAGAAATCAACCAGAAGGAAGGAAACTTTATTGAACTTGGCAACAACTATGTGCATTTAGTAAAGGTTCATATTGAAGCTGGAGATAATCAGAAAGCCCTTTATTTTTTGGATCATGCCTCAGAACTTTCCTCCAAATATCAGTTAGCTGCATTAATGAAGGAAGTACTTACTTACTATAAGGTTGTTTATGTTAAAATGAATAATTATGAAGAAGCATATGAATATTCCGAAAAAGAACGAATGCTTTCTGACAGCCTTTTAAGTCAGGCACAAACTATCCAGATTGCCAATTTGAGAAAAGTACATGAGTTTGAAAGGTTACATGATAATCTCCTGGAAAGCGACCAAAAAGTAAAAATGCAACAGCGCATGTTATACATATTTGTAACGGGCGCCTTTCTCTTACTTGCTTTAATTTATCTTTTGCTTAAGTTCTTCCGAAACAAAGTAAAATCGAACGAAGCACTTGCTCAGTTAAATAGCGAAATGATGTCTCAATCGGAAAAGCTAAAAAAAGCTAATGAGCAAATCAAAAAGATGAATGAGAATTTGGAACGACTTATTGGGGAAAGAACCGAAGAATTACAAAAGCAAAATGAGAAGCTTATTGAATATGCTAACTTTAATGCACATGAAATCAGGGGACCAATGGCGCGTTTATCTGGTTTGCTTAACCTGAGTAAAAACTATCCTGAAGGAATTGAGGATAAAGATTTTTTGAACAAAGTTTTCGAGGCAATTGTTGAGCTCGAACAGAAAGTAGAAGAGATATCCAGAGTATTTAAGGAGGAAAACCCGGAAACCTAAGTCGAGCTAAACAAGCATTCATGAAAAACTTATTTCTGGTTGGCTTATGGGCACTTGTTGGTTTAAACGGATTTAAATTATCTGCTCAAACCATAGATACATTGGTTTTTTGTGGTATTGATTCGGTTAAATATCAAACAGAGTTCGAAGGGTTCAAGATTGAAGAACTTTCTGGCATAGAGTATTGGGGTTATGCAAACAAATACCTGTTGCTCCCACAGTCAAGAACAAAAACCCATCTGTTTGTATGCAGTGTATATGTGGATAAAGGCTTGAAAGTGTCCTTCGATAGCCTGATTTTTTTGAATACCCCACCTCTGGAAGGGGAATCCATTCGGATTAATCCAACCACACAAACAATTTATGTGACTGAAGAAGGGAATGAGACTTCTACCGTATACGAAGTGGATGAAAAGCATAACCTTAAGGCTATGTTTACTTCCAAAGGTCCATTCAGGCATAATAGCGGTTTTGAGGGCTTATGCTTTAGTCCTGATGGGCAAAAGATGTATGTAAGTCTTGAGCGACCTTTACAGGGAAACATTACCACCATCACTTCCATAGATCTTTCTTCCGGCAACAAAAAAAACTATACATATCCGCTGGATAAACTTGAAGGAGATAAGCGCTCCGATAATGGAATTTCTGAGATTCTTTCTCTTAATGACTCAACACTGCTTGTTGTTGAAAGAGCTTTTCTAGGCCCCAAATTAGGCAACTCCATCAGAGTATATCGTTCCCATATTCCGGATTCAGGAACTGAGATAACAAAAGAAAAACTATTGACTGATTTTTCAGCCTCTCCTTTACTGGACAACATAGAAGGTGCTTGCTTTTCTGCCACAGGTAATGAGTTGATTTTTGTGTCGGATAATAACGGCAATGCTCATCAGCGCACTTTATTTATCTGCATGAAAATAGAGTAGCTCTCTTATAAACCGTTTATTTTTGAATCTTAAAGCTACTATTATGAACAACCGCGCTACCCATATTTACCTGGAAATGACTCCCAACCCAAATACTATGAAGTTCGTGGCCAACTACCTGCTGATACCTGAAGGAGTGTCCTATAGCTTTGCAAATCCTGAAAAAGCCGAGTCCTCACCAATGGCTAAGCTTATTTTTGGTGAATATGCCTGGGTGCAAGAGGTGTTCTTTTCCAGCAACTATATTACCCTTTCCAAAACATCTGAAACGGATTGGAATGAGGTGCAAATGGATGCACGTAACTTTATTGCACAGGCACTCACGCAGGGCACTGAAATTATCATTGAAGGAGCTGAACCAATAGAGCAAAAACCTACCCAACCACTGAGTGAAGAAGATGAACATTCAGTGGCTAAAATCAAGGGTATACTTGATGAGTACATCCGGCCGGCTGTTGAAATGGACGGGGGAGCTATCAGTTTTCACTCATTCGACAAGGGAGTTGTGAAGGTGCTTCTTCAAGGTTCCTGCAGCGGGTGCCCGTCCAGCACAGTTACCCTTAAAGCTGGGATTGAGGCGTTACTTAAACGGGCTATGCCCGAGGTGGAAGCTGTAGAGGCAATTGATGTGTAGTGCTGGTACTAAAGTAATAATATGGAACACATTCTTGTTGAATTAATGTCTCAGCTAACCCAACTGTCTGAAGAAGAAAAAACAGCCATCACAGAGAGTTTTCCTATAAAGACCTTTGAAAAGGGAAGCTATTTGATGAAACAGGGCAAGTTAGCAAAAAATGCTTACTATGTTATCGAAGGGTGCATCCGTGAATTTGAACTCATTGGAGGTGAAGAAAAAACTACAGGTTTTTTTATCGAAAATGAATCTGCGGCCAACTTCAACAGTTTGGCAAACCAAATACCTTCCAACAGAAGTTTTGTTTGTGAAGAAAAAACAACCGTTGCCATTCTCAGTGCTGAGAAGGAGCAACAGCTTTACGACAAATACCCACGATTTGAAACATTTTGCCGTTCTGGAATGGAACAAATGCTTGGCAACGAAAAGGAACAGCTGGCGGAATTAATAACACTGAAACCGGAGCAGAGGTATCTTAAATTATTACAGGAAAAACCTGATCTTCTCAACCGGATTCCTCAATATCATGTTGCCAGTTTTCTGGGCATAAAGCCGGAAACTTTAAGCCGGATACGAAAAAGAATTGTTTTGAAAAAGGAGTAGTATTTGTGTTTACTTTTTAGCCACACTGAAGTGCTCCGTGGTCGGGTTATCCATTGTAACCTTGTTCTCATCATAGTTTTTGGAAAACCTACCTCTGAATTTGATGCCCTTTTCTATGGTTAAAATCTTAGAAATTAAACCCAAAATGCAGCCCTGGCTCGAACAAAAAATAATTGGGCCACTTATCTTCCTCTATCCGGAACGACTCCGGCAGATTCGTATTTACAGGCCACCAGGTAAAAGCAATAGAGGGCTCAAAAAACCACCTCCTTTTGAAAAAACGCAAATGGTATCCAAACCTAAGTGTGTTAAAAAGCATGAAACCACTTTGAATTTTTTTCCCATTTTCATCAAGATAGTCCTGATGGAGAGCAGCGGAGTGCATCTGGGTGTAAATGCCTTTCCATAAAAACCTCTGGTAAGCCAATGCTGCTCCATATGCCCTTGTTTTACCCGGGAAATTATTTTCAGGTTTTTCGTAATCCGGCCCATAGGGTATACCAATGGGAGCTTTGTACGTCCAGGTAATAGCCTCTATTGAAACGACATCCTTGGATGTAAACCTGTATCCGTAGTTCAGTTGGTAGTACTGAGGCGGATCCTCCGCAAAATTGGCAAGGACAAACAAAGTGCTGCTTACAAAGTTTTTGTAATCGTTCTGTTGTAC
>JAGQYJ010000016.1:10949-14361 GCA_020436145.1 Cyclobacteriaceae bacterium
GCTTTGGGCATGAACAGTAAACTGAATTGCAAGCCCAAGCAGCGAGATAATCAATTTTGTTTTCATGGCTGTCAATTTTGAACCAAAGTTCCATGGCCCCTGTATCAAATGCATTGACTATAATCAAGAAATGAAATCTCCTATGCAAAGGCCTCTTTTTTGAATCAGGAATATTTGGTGAAATCGACTGTATCACTTCTCGCTAACGATGGAGGCCTTTGCAGAAGATGTTAAAGTAACATTAGAAGACATAACAGGGTGATGGACAGGCACAAAAATGTTATAAGCTGGACTTAACTTGATAAAAAAGAATATGTTTTCAGATGGTGATCTATTACAACCGGGTAAATTCCCTTCTGAAGTAGAATTGAATAAGACGTATGCTTTCTTATCAGGTAGATTTAGACCTTGCCTTTTGGACTCACACGAGATTCAAAGGGGTCTCTTTGTTTAAATCCTTCATCTTTTTACCTATACGTGGCATCCTAACAGACCAAATTGTAGCCTATTCTATTATAGCGTGACTTAAATCATGGGATATTTCTTAATAAAGGGGTAATTTTCATAATCAAAACCCTTTATCCATGAAAAAACTAATCGCACTTGTTGGCTTGTTATTACTTTATGTTAGCGGGTTTGGGCAGACCGATCAAACAGGAACCTTTGGTATCCGAGGAGGAATAGGTACCGATATCAGTGGTGGATTGGCCTACGGGTTAGGCTTCAATTACCGGCTTCAGTCCAGTATGGAAATGGGGCTTGTAGTCTTCGGTGGTAAGTCCACAGAAACTTCCGACAATGGATTTAACCTTTATGAAGAAACCACCAAGATATTTGTACTTGGAGCTCAGGCAAACTGGCTGTTCAGCCACCGACCAGATGAGGCTAAGTTGTTTTTCATTGCAGGAACAGGCCTTGCCTTTATGAATGTGGATTGGGAGGAAAGAAGTGATACGGATACCAGTTTGGGAACCCCCTTACCCAATGGAGGCAGCATGCAGTCTGAATCGGGCAGTGGTGGTGGAGCCATTTTCGATATTGGATTAGGCCATACGTTCAAAAGCCCGTTTGATTTGCGCTTTGAAGTTCCCATTATAGTTCCCTTTGGCTACGAAAATGTGGGGGTGATTCCAACATTTATCTTTACTGCCGGCTATCGGTTTGTTAAAAAATGAGAAACGTAAAATGCCCCTGCATCCAATGAACTTAGCAGGGGCATATCTTATCTAACTTTATTTGAATTGAATTTGGCTGTTAAACCGATACCTAAGGCTTGTCTAAACTGACCCCTGGCTCCAAAACCGTCTTTTACTCCATCACCTGTAGTATCCACAGGTATTTTCACGTCCTGATCATAGATAAAATTGGTGGTAAGATTTGCGGCCAGAAATTCATTGATTTTGAAATCAAGAATAATATCCCAGTTTACATCCCAGGCAGCCAGATCATCATATTCACCATACATGGTATAGAGCGTATTGAATGTCACATTTTTTACAATCTCCTTTTTGAAGTAAAAGGAAAGAAAAGCACCAAAAGTGGCTTTCACATTTGAAAGTGTATCCACTCCATAGGCACCCTGCGCAGAGAGGGCATCATCAAACACAAAAGTGGTTTTATTTGATAATGGGTTAAACATTAAAACCAGATCATCGCTGGGCTTATACCCAATACCTAAACCTGCTACTAAATATCCCGGAGCCATAAACGTGGAAACCACAACAGAGTCGTTAGGTAAATTGTAGCCATCCGTAAATTGTGTTCTAAAGTTCACGTCAAAGGTTGCAAACCAGGCTCCTTTAAGCTCATAACCAAGATTTGAAGTTACCAATATCTGGTCGTCTGTCTTGTTCAACGGGTCTTCTCCTTGTTTAGAAAGCCCATAGCCTAAATGAATTAGGTTGTCCCATTTCCACCGGTCTTTTTTATAATTTGCCTTAAAGTCAAATATGGCATTCATTGCCAGTGAGTTCTGACCCCCTGCTGCCCAATTGGTAAGGGCAACCTGGTTGAACTTAAGACCTAAAGCACCATTAACCTTCCAAATGGTATCCTGGGGTTGTATTTGGGCGCTATCCTGAGACTGAATTTGTGCTGAATCCTGAGGTTGAGTATTTTGAGCTAACACGCATGAGGATATCAAAATCAGGCCTGCTAAAAGTTGAATTTTTTTCTTCATTGTATCACTATATTGCTTTATACATTTATTTAAGGTTGTTCACATGCACATCCATTTGCGGGAATGGTATGCCAATTCCTTCTTTATTAAATGTGGTATAAATATTTTCATTCATAGCAAAAAAAACATCCCAATAATCGGCCGGATCAACCCATCCTCTTACAGCAAAGTTTACAGAACTGTCGGCCAAAGCGCTTACCTTAACTAATGGAGCAGGATCTTTCAGTATCCTCTCATCGGCCTCAATCAAACTATTAATTACTTTTCGCACATGTTCAATATCCGAACCATAGGAAACCCCAAATGTCCAGTCAACCCGCCTGGTATCCTGGGTGCTGTAGTTTATCACAGATCCATTGGATAGACCTCCATTGGGAATAATGATTGTTTTGTTATCAGGTGTGGTCAAAATGGTTACAAATATTTGTATTCCCTTTACTACCCCTGCATATCCCTGCGCTTCAATATAGTCTCCCACTTTAAAAGGCTTGAAGATAAGAATCATAACCCCACCTGCAAAGTTTTGTAATGTGCCCGAAAGCGCCATGCCAACCGCAAGACCTGCAGCACCTAAAATGGCTATAAAGGAAGTCATTTCTATGCCCAGCATTCCCATGATGCTGATTACGAGCATCACTTTTAGCAAAGTGCTTACAAGGCTTTTCATGAAAGGACGAAGGGAGTCATCAACATTTGACTTTACCATAACCCTGTCTACTCCGCGGGTAAGTAATCTGATGATCCAAAGACCAATAATTAAAACAATGATTGCGCCCACGAGCTTGGGGCCATAATTCATGATAAAGTCTATAGCATAGTCTTTATACTTCAATGCATCAGCTGTAATTTCATTTGTGTCCATAGATGATTTGGTTTTTTTACTAATCTATAGCATTCATGCAAGAATAAAAATTGTTGCAACTTTGAGTGGTGACTATTGTCACTCGTTAACATAACTCAGAATGCAAGACATAAACTGGTGGGGGTTTCTTATTCTGCTAATAATCATTATTGCAGCCAACATTATTAGAAAAAGAACAAGGTAGAACCCGTCTTATTTGTGATCAAATTTTTTGCTTTTTTTTATAAAAGTTTGTAAATAAGCAACTTAACCGTACCACTATGAAAAAACTTGCAACGCTTCTTGTAGCATTAGTTCCCTATTGTCTTTCAGCCCAAAATATTTGGGTGGCTGACAATAATCCAAATGCACCCACTGGTTCTCACATTTTC
>JAGQYJ010000016.1:14453-30762 GCA_020436145.1 Cyclobacteriaceae bacterium
CACCACGCCCAGTATCGGTGCGTCCGGTTCAACATCTACCAATTTCCAGTTGAATACATTTGACTATAATCTGGTATATTCAACAGGAGATGATACCATGCCCCCAACCGGTGGAGGTGTAGGCAACTCCGGTGCCAATAATATTGTTTCAAGCCCTGATTTTTTAAATGTGCAGCTATTAAATTCCTGGTCTAGTTCGTATGATTTCACCTTAGATTCTTCCGTTCCTTCCCCGGCAATAGATGCTGGTTCTGATGGCACTGACATGGGTATAACTGGTGGACTGCATGCCTGGACAGATACAAACCTGATCCTTGATCCCACAGCAGTACCAACCATTGAAACACTCAATACTTCAACGATAATCAATCCTGGAGACGATCTACCCGCCCATGTAAAAGCCAAAAGCAACTAATCAACTTCTCCAAATTGAGAAACAGAGTTGCCATAGGGAAAGTGGAGTTTACCATGTTTGCTTTAACATGGTGGCTTGGGTCTGCTTTCTTGTTTTTCTCCCAAGTGGGATTTAGTCAAAATATTACTGAGGCTGAGTATTTTATAGATACTGACCCTGGTTTTGGAAGCGCAACTCCTGTTTCTGTTTCTGCCGGAACAACCATTGATATAAATTTTAATGCAGCCACATCTGCTCTGCCTTCAGGAGGCCATGTACTCTATATGCGTACAAAAGATGAAAATGGTGTTTGGGGATTTACAGAGGCAAGGCCCTTTTACATTAATCAACCAGGGCAGGTCAGTACACCACCTCCTGCTGATATTGATAAAATGGAATATTTTCTGGATACGGACCCGGGCCATGGAGCTGCCACCAACTATCCGGTTTCCTCGGGTGCATCCTTCGATGTAAATGCGGTTTTTTCAACAAGCTCCCTGCCCGAAGGATTTCATATTGTTGGCGTTCGCACCAGAAACACAGATGGCAATTGGGGTTTTGTCGAATACAGGCCTGTTTATGTAAGATCAAGCAGTTCAGTTGGGCCTCCTACCGTTTATGATGTAACAGAAATGGAATACTATTTCGATACAGACCCGGGGCCAGGATCTGCCACACCGTGGCCTGCTTTTGCTCAAGGACAATCTATAGATCTAAACGAATTAATTTCAGAATCAGGCGCCTTATCATCCGGGCTGCATACATTGGTGATAAGAGCCAAAAACGAAAACGGTGAATGGGGCTTCTATGAGAAAAGACCTGTTGTCATAAAAGGGCCTCCAATCTCATCTCCAACTATTCCAAACATTGCTAAAATAGAGTACTTTTTTGATGGGGACGACCCTGGCATTGGTAATGCAACAGATCTGCCAATTTCTCCGGCCCCAAGCATTGATCTTGACCCAGCCATTATCCCCACATCTCCTACATTAATCGATGGCCAGCATACTATTACCGTTCGTGCTATGAATGCCGACAACGAATGGGGTATGGCAGAAACTACTACGTTTGATGTATTGGACGATTGTACTCAGCCAATTGCCGATTTTACGCCTCAGCTTGCCTGTGCAAGCCAGGTGGTTACATTTGTCGATAACAGTACCGACCTCCAGCCGGATGCCCAGTACAGGTGGTACCTGAATGGAGATGATGTGGTGGATGATACTACCGTTGGTGATGCCACTTTCACGTATAATTTTCCGGGAACCTATGTAGTTGCTCTGGCTATACGACAGGGAACCATTTGCCTTGACAGCATAGCTACAACTATTGAGATTCAACCGTTGCCAGTGGCTGTTTTTAGTGCTTCGGGTACGGTGGTAAATCAACCAACCACTTTTACGGCCTCTGCCATAAATCTTCCAGTTACACCTATTTGGGAATGGGATTTTGATGGGGATGCAATTATAGACGATACCACAGAAGGAAATACTTCCTTCACCTATACGTCCACTGGTTCGTATGATGCCAGCCTTACCATAAGTGACGGAGTAGGGTGTAGTGTATCCGTGGTACACAGGATAGATATTACGGGTTCGGGGGGCAGTGCAACACCTACTACGGACTTCCTTCCTGAGAATGGGTGTGTAGGCAGTTCCATTGATTTTATCGATATATCTCAAAATATTCCCGGTAGTGCAACCTACAGTTGGGATTTTGATGGGGATGGAAATGAAGATTCTACTGTTCCTGGTTCTCAGTCCTATACGTTTGCCAGCTCAGGCACCTTTAATGCCCAGCTTATCATTGACCTGGGAGGAAGCACCATTCAGGCATCCCATACTGTTGAAATTGTGGAAATTCCGGTGGCCAGTTTTTCAGCTCCCAGTGTGTGTGAAACTACTGCCATGAGTTTTACAGATATGAGTTCCGGTGTTGACCCTTCGGCTGTATATATGTGGGACTTCGATAATGATGGCATTATAGACAGTAATGCAAAAACAGGAGTGAACTACAGCTACCCTTCCAGTGGATCATATATCGTTTCTCTCATCATTTCTAATGGACATGGGTGTACAGATGAAATCGTAAAACAGGTAACAGTAGTTAACCTACCCTCCCCTGACTTTGAATGGTCAGGTGCCTGTACCAATGAAACCGTTGCCTTCAATAACATTTCTACGGATGCACTTGCTGGTGCCGTGTATAGCTGGGACCTTGATGGAGACGGACTTGAGGATTTTTCAAACAATGGAGATGTTTCATTTGCCTACCCGTCAAACGGTAGTTACAACGGTGCACTTACTATAAGTAATTTGGCTGGCTGCGAGGCTACTATAACCAAAACTATTGACGTGTATGACAGGCCGGATGTGATCATTGATATTATAGCCAAATGTTATGGTCAGGAATCACAAATGATGGATCTTTCACAGCTTGTTGGTGCCGGAGCAACCTACTCCTGGGATTTTGACAATGATGGGAATGTGGATGATGCAACTGTTGGAAGTACTGCTTACACCTATTCAACGTATAATTCCTATGTGGTTAGCCTGACCATTGATAATGGTGGAGGCTGTTCCGCTTCGGCCGAAGAACTGGTTGTTTTCTCGGATGCGGCTACACCAGATTTTGCAGTTAATAAAACTTGCCAGGGCGAAGAAGTAGTGTTTACAGATCTTTCTTCCGACCTCAATACCGGAGCACTTTATAGCTGGGACTTTGATGGGGATGATTTGGAAGATTCCGCTTTTCCGGGAAGCACCGCCTTTACCTACAACCAGTCAGGCGTATACAATGCAACCCTTACCATTGATAATGGTGACCAATGCCTTGCTTTTAAAACCATTGCTCTGGATGTTACACCTCCCCCTGCAGTGGATTTGGGTCCGGACGTTGAATTATGTGCTGAAGGTGAAGTAGTACTGGATGCAGGAACAGGATATGCAGCATACTTATGGCCAGATGGTTCCAACAACCAGACCTATACCGTGGATGTGGTGGGTAATTATGTGGTTAGGGTTCAGGATGCAAAGGGCTGTTTTAATAAAGACACAGTTGCTGTGAAGTTACTGGGGGCCCCTGTCCCTTCTTTTTCCTATTCGATCGAATTGTCGTTGGAAGGCATTGGGATAGCATTTACCAATACAACTTCCAATGCTGATACATATTCCTGGTCGTTTGGAGATGGAACAACTTCTTTAGATATGAACCCCAGCCATATTTATAGCGATTTCTCTTTTTACACCAACTCTGTTTACGAGGTGTGCCTCACGGCTGCTAACTCATGTGAAGAAGCCGAATACTGTGAAAGCATTTTAGTATCTCCCACAAACTTCAGCCACGAAGACTTTGAAGCCATGAATGTATACCCTAACCCTGTAGAACAATTACTTTATATTGAACTCAATGAGCAATTAAACAATAAAATGTGGTTTGGACTGGTAGATGCAACAGGCAAGCTTTATTGGAACCCAACAACAAATGAAAAGGCGTTTCAAATTAATGTTGGCAAGCTGGCTCAAGGTACGTACTACCTGATTTGGAAACGAAATAATGAAATTTTATATAGAAAGATTTTGAAGCAATAAAAATGAATAAATTAATCGTCAGCTTTTTGAAATATATTTTCCCCTCCTTGTTATTGCTTATGCTGCTTGGTTGCGAAACTAAAGTTATAAAAGTGAATGAGGTCGAGTTTTTTATTGCCAAGGAATGGAAAATCCAGTCAGTAATTGTAAACGGTGAGCTGGTCACGGATACCGATCTTTCACTTTACCGATTAGACCTGCGTGATGATTTTACATTTGAAAGAATTGGCATCGAGGGCAATGCAGAATCAGGAAACTGGAAACTTACAGCCGGGCTTTCACAGGTTGTTTTATTTGTGAATGACCCCCGTGAAGAACGTTATTTGCTCATCGATTTAAAAATCAGGCAAATGGAATTGAAGCTTCTGCAAGAGAGCTTTAAGGACGGAGAGTTGGACATTCGGTACATTTTAACACCAACTAAAGCTCAATAATGAAAGGAAGAGTAATTATCATTCTGCTTCTTGCACTGCCCTTGGGGGGGTATGGTCAAATAACTATTGGCCCTAAAGTGGGCCTTAATGTAGCATCTCAGTTCAAGTCGGATTACAGTGTACCTAAGCTTGGTTTTATGTATGGAGGTGCCATAGATATTTCCATTGCTAAAGGTATAAGTGTTCAGGGGGAATTTTTGGTTACTAAAAAAGGCTACCGGGAAGAATACAATGGGAAATCCGTTTTTGATGAACTTACTTCAACTTACCTTGAGATTCCCGCTACAGCCAAATATACCATTTCGGGAGTAAACTGGGGTTATTATGGTCAGGCCGGGGTATATTGGGCTTACTGGACTAATGGGAAGTACCAATCCAGCATAGATGGAGTTGAGATTACTTTCGAAAATTATGCATTCCAAAAGGACTATGATACCGATGGGTTTAAAGATAACCGTAACGACTTTGGACTGGTAATCGAAGCCGGTGTTACCTACGATAATCTTGGCTCCGGTATCCTTGCCTTGGGTGTAAGATATTCTCACGGATTGGTGCCAACAAGCAATTTTGAAAATGCCCCTCCGGATGCACTTGACAAACTAAATAAGACGCTTACCATTTCCTTAATTTATTTTCTTTTCCTATAGTTTGTAAAAAGTTTATAGCATTGTATGAGCAGTATTCGCATCAGACCTCGTATCCGGCAGTTTTCAAATCTTTCTGAAGAAGTTGTTCTAAACAAATACCAACAATTGCTGGAATCTGCTAAGTTCGATTTAAGCGGCCGAATTGTTGAACACCATGCTTTTGTTAAATTTAAACCTGAAAACCAGCATTTCTGGTCACCGGAGCTCACACTGGAGGTGGTGAGGAACTACCTTCAGGATGATGCATATGCGGACCATAAAGAGCCAACTCTTATTCGTGGGTACGTAAGCCCCCGCCCTTCTTTATGGACTTTTTTTGCTTTTGCATACATTGGCCTAGGTCTCTTATTCCTTGGTTTCCTCGTCTATGGAACCTCCCAAATGATGCTGGACCAACCCACCAATATGCTTTGGTATGCACTTGTGTGCCTACTACTCTGCCTGGGAGTTTTTATTGCAACACAAATAGGACAACGGCTGGGTGAGGAACAAACCAATACATTGCTTGATTTTGTAAATGAGGGGCTATCTTGAGACCTGATTTTGATATGGCTTTTGTGCTACTTTTTACAACAAAAAGGTTAATGAATATACAATTTCTATTCGCTTCATTTTAAGCAAGTTAAATATGCTTAAATAGGGGTAATTAAATAGTATTTGACTTAAGGCATTCATTAAAAACAACTACATTTGCACTCTTATTTTTGAGCTATGTGGAGTAAACTGGCAGATTTTATACTCAAATTCCGGCTACCACTTATTTTGTTATTGGTAGCCATTACTGTTTTTATGGGCTTCCAGGCCCGAAAGGCTGAACTAAATTACCACTTTGCTAAAGTGGTGCCCGATAGTGACCCTGATATGAAAATCTTCAAGCAATTTAAAGAAATGTTTGGAGAGGACGGGAGCATACTGGCTATCGGAATCAAGGATAGCTCGGTTTTTACACCAACTAATTTCAGACGACTAAAGTATCTTTCAGATGAAATAAAAGGTTTGCCCGGAATTACTTCGGTGCTTTCATTGCCTAATTTACCACGGTTGGTAAGAAACCAGGAAGAGAAAAAGTTTGACATTGACCAGATATTTAAGGAAATGCCGGACAATCAGCAGGACCTTGATAGTTTGCTAAAAATTACAAAGGAACAACGCTTCTATAGTGGTCAGTTGATTAATGAAGAAAACGGCATGATACTCCTGCTGGTTTCGTACGATAAATCATACCTAAACTCAAACAAACGTATTGGGCTAACGGAAGATATTTTGCATGCTACCGATTCGTTTACTGAACATACAGGTGTTCAAACCTATTTTGCGGGAATGCCGTTTGTGCGATCTGTGATCGCTGGCCAGGTAAGAGACGAGCTTCAGCTATTCCTCCTTTATTCAGCTGCAATAACAGCCTTTATTATGTTGTTGTTTTTCCGTTCCTGGATAGCTGTAGTATTCCCAATGATTACCATTGCTGTAGTGGTTACGTGGGTATTGGGATCGCTCGTATTGTTCGACTACAAGATTACTTTATTGACGGGCCTTATACCTTCCATCATAGTCGTCATAGGAATACCCAACAGTATTTATCTTATCAATAAATATCACCATGAGTTTTTGCAGCACCGTGATAAGATGAAGGCCATAAAAACGGTTACACAAAAAATTGGTTTGGTTACGCTTATCACCAATGGTACAACTGCTGTTGGATTTGGTGTATTGATGTTTACAGATATTACCATCCTGCGTGAGTTTGGCATTATTGCCAGCCTTAATGTGATGGCCATGTTTATCGTGAGCATTATTATGATGCCATCTGTGTTTTCGTATTTGCCTGAACCATCGGACAAGCATTTGAAACACCTGAGTTTTTCACCATTAAAAGGTGTGCTCGATTTGTTTAGCAAAATTGTTACTAATTACAGACCGGCCGTTTTCATAGTTACAGGTCTTTTGGTAGTAGCAGCTTCATACGGTACCTACAAAGTGCATACGGAATCGCATATGATTGACGATATTCCGGAAGATAGCCGAGTAAAAAGCGACCTTCATTTTTTTGAAGATAATTTTTCGGGCATGATGCCCCTGGAAATTGTTGTGGACACACACAAGAAAAAAGGAGTTACAGACCTCAATAATCTGAAGAAAATCGACAAGTATGAGAAGTTTCTGGCAGCACAGCCTGATATTTCCAATCCGGTGTCAATTATCTCCTTTATCAAAGCAACAAGACAGGCCTATTTTAACAATAACCCCAAACGTTATGATTTGCCTAAAAACAACCAGGAAAAGAATTTTATTCTGAGTTATTTAAAGAACCAGGCTGACAGTTCCGGTTTGCTTAAGGCCTTTGTTGATTCTGCTGGTCAGAAAGTGCGAATATCCCTGAAAATAAAAGATATAGGATCGAGAAAAATGGATTCTCTCATAAATCAGGTGATACGTCCTAAACAGGAAGAGATATTTGGTAAGACTAACTTGACAGCAAATATTACAGGCAGTACCTTCCTTTTCATCAAAGGAAATTCCTTCCTGATCAATAACCTGAAAATGAGTTTTGTGCTCGCCTTCTTTATTATATCTATTATCATGGGAGCTCTGTTCCGCAACTTCCGCATGATTTTGTTATCACTGGTTCCCAACGTAATACCACTGCTTTTTACAGCCGGTTTGATGGGCTTTACAGGCATTCCGCTTAAACCGAGTACGGCAATTATTTTTAGTATTGCCTTTGGTATTGCCGTGGATAACGCTATCCACTTTCTGGCAAAATACCGTCAGGAGCTATATGCGCATAAATTTAATGTTCGAAAAGCCATTGATTTAAGTATGCACGAAACAGGAACCAGCATGATCTACACGGCTATTATTCTTTTTGCCGGTTTTGTCATTTTTACCGCTTCAGAATTCGGGGGCACGGTAGCCCTTGGCCTTTTAACTTCCATTACACTTTTGATTGCCATGTTTACCAACTTACTTGTGCTCCCATCTTTGTTATTAACTTTCGACAGCGGTAAACGTAAAGTGGATATCCATCCAATTATTGAGGAGTATGATGGTGTGTATGATGAAGATGAAGAAATTCAACTGGACAAAATAGAAGTAACTGATAATACAAAGGGGGAGACCATCAATCAAAATAAATAGGTTGATTTGACAATGAAATACAAAGAGTATAAAGGGATAAACTATGCCGAAATGGCAACTCAGGTACTAAAGACCTGGAAGAAGAATAAGGTTTTTGAGAAATCTGTGGAGAGTAGAGATGGGCATCCTGTTTTTACTTTTTACGAAGGGCCTCCTTCAGCCAATGGCACACCGGGTATACACCATGTAATGGCGCGTGCTGTTAAAGACATTTTTTGTCGTTACAAGACCCTGAAAGGCTTTCAGGTGAAACGAAAAGGCGGCTGGGACACCCATGGCCTGCCGGTTGAGTTGCAGGTTGAAAAAGAATTGGGGATTACCAAAGAAGATATCGGTTCCAAAATTTCGGTCGAAGAATACAATCAGAAGTGCCGTGAAGCGGTAATGAAATACAAGGACCAGTGGGATGATCTTACGGAAAAGATGGGCTACTGGGTTGACCTGGATGATCCGTACATCACATTCGATTCCAAGTATATGGAGAGTGTATGGTACCTGCTAAAGAAATTTTATGAAAAGGGCCTGCTTTACGAAGGCTTCACAATTCAGCCTTATTCACCAGCTGCAGGAACAGGTCTTAGTTCTCACGAACTTAACCAACCGGGATGTTACAGGGATGTTAAGGACACAACCGTTGTAGCTCAGTTCAAAATTAAAGGGTCTGAAAGCGATTATATATTAGCCTGGACCACCACCCCTTGGACACTTGCAGGTAACTCCGCACTGGCCATTGGTAAAAACATTACCTATGTAAAGGTTGATACATATAACCCCTATACATACAAACGCCAAACCGTAATTCTTGCCAAAGACAGGTTCTCCGCCTACTTTAATCCTAAAGCATCAGAACTATCGGTGGAAGATTATAAGGAAGGCGATAACCTGATCCCCTACAAAGTGATTGACACGTTTAAGGGTAGCGTATTGGTGGGCACAGAATACGAGCAATTACTTCCTTATGTGGCTCCGGACGGGCCTGCTTTCCGGGTTATTGAAGGTGACTTCGTTACTACCGAGGATGGTACCGGTATTGTGCACATTTCTCCAACGTTTGGAGCTGATGACTTCCGCGCTGCTCAAAAAGCAGGTATTGCTTCCATTCTTGTAACTGATGAAGAAGGAAAGAAAATGCCTATCGTGGACAAGCAGGGCAGATATGTGAAGGAGATGGGTGAGTTTGCAAGCATGTATGTGAAAAACGAGTATTACGGAGAAGATGCTCCTGAAAAGTCGTTGGACGTGCTCATATCCATCAAGCTCAAAGAGGAAAACAAAGCATTTAAAGTAGAAAAGTACGAACACTCTTATCCGCATTGCTGGCGAACCGATAAGCCTGTACTCTATTATCCACTTGATTCCTGGTTTATTAAAACTACAGCTTTTAAAGATCAGCTTGTGGAGCTGAACAAAACCATTAACTGGAAGCCTGAATCAACAGGAACAGGAAGATTTGGTAACTGGTTGGAAAACCTGGTGGATTGGAACCTTTCCCGGTCACGTTATTGGGGAACGCCTCTTCCCATTTGGGTAACTGAGGATAGGGAAGAAGAGATATGTATTGGTTCTCTTGCAGAGTTGAAGGCTGAAGTTGAACAGTCCATTAAGGCTGGGTTTATGACTGAACCGATTGGGGATGATTTTGACTTGCACAGACCATATGTAGATGATATTGTTCTGGTAAGCCCGAAAGGCCAAAAAATGTTCCGTGAGCCCGACCTGATCGATGTTTGGTTCGATTCAGGAGCTATGCCCTATGCCCAGTGGCACTATCCATTTGAAAATGAAGACATTTTTAATGAGAATTATCCTGCAGATTTTATAGCAGAAGGAGTTGACCAAACCCGTGGCTGGTTCTTTACCTTACATGCCATTGCCGGGATGCTGTTTGATAAAGTGGCCTACAAAAATGTGATTGCCAATGGCCTGGTACTGGATAAGGATGGTAATAAAATGTCGAAGCGTTTGGGTAATGCGGTTGACCCGTTTAAAACCATAGCCGAATACGGCCCTGATGCCACCCGCTGGTATATGATTTCCAATGCCAACCCATGGGATAATTTAAAGTTCAACATTGATGGAGTAGCTGAAGCGCAAAGGCGTTTCTTCGGTACACTTCAAAACACATACAATTTCTTTGCCCTTTACGCCAATCTTGATCATTTTGAACCCGGTGAGCTAAATAAAAAGGCCTTAACTGAGAGTGATCGATGGATACTTTCCAAACTAAATAGTCTTATTACACTGGTTGATGCTGCGTATGAAACCTATGAACCCACTCGTGCTGCCCGCCTTATTCAAAATTTTGTGATTGACGATTTAAGTAATTGGTATGTGCGTTTGAACCGTAAACGTTTTTGGAAAGGTGAGTTTAATGAAGACAAAAAAGCAGCGTATCAAACTTTGCATAACTGCCTGGTGACTATTGCCAAGCTTGCTTCCCCGATTGCACCTTTTTATACAGATCATATGTACCTTGACCTTTCCAAATGGGATAAAGAAGCGTATGAATCGGTACATCTTGCTGATTTCCCTGTAGCAGATGAGTCATTGATTAATACTGATCTGGAAGAACAAATGGCCCTTGCTCAGAACATTTCTTCGCTTGTACACTCCTTACGCAAAAAACATAAGATCAAGGTTCGTCAGCCACTTTCCAAAATTTTGGTGCCCATTTTAGACAAAGCTTTTGAAACACATATTCGTGCGGTAGAAGACCTTATTTTATCTGAGGTCAATACCAAAGAGCTCGAGTACCTTGATGATACTTCCGGGGTTTTGGTAAAGAAAATAAAACCAAATTTTCGAAAACTTGGGCAAGAGTACGGTCCCAAAATGAAAGATATTGCTGCAGCCATAAATAACTTTACCAGTGAAGATATTGCTGCTCTTGAAAAGAATGGAGGAACTACCATTCAAGTTGATAGCGGACCTATCACTCTTTCATTAGAAGATGTTGAAATTACAAGTGAGGATATTCCCGGATGGTTGGTAGCTTCAGAAGGCAACCTGACGGTAGCACTGGATGTGACCATTACCGATGCACTTCGTAAAGAAGGAATTGCCCGCGATTTGGTCAATCGTATTCAAAACATACGTAAGGACATGGGCCTTGAAGTGCAGGATAAAATAAAGGTCTCATTGGAAGAAACCGATACCCTTGTAAATGATGCGGTTAAGGATTTTAAAGAGTACATATGTACCGAAGTCCAGGCTTTGTCGTTTGATCTTGTAAATACCCTTAATGGTGGCCGCCAAATAGAAATGGATGAATTTAACCTCAATTTAAAAGTAGAAGCTTAGTGAAGTATTACAAGTATTTTTTTCTCACTCTGGCGGTTATTGCGCTTGATCAAATTGTTAAAATGCTGGTGTACCACAACATGAATCTCTATGAAGAGTTTAATGTATTGGGTAGCTGGTTTAGAATCCATTATATCTTAAACGAAGGTATTGCCTTTGGAATGACGGTTAAGTGGCAGTACTCAAAGCTGGTTTTAACGTTGTTCAGGCTTATTGCTTCAGTTGGAGGAGCTTATTTAATTGTTCGTTACGCAAAAAGGGGTATGCACTCCGGTGCCCTGTGGTCAGGCGCTCTCATTTTGGCAGGTGCAGTTGGAAACCTTATTGACAGCATGTTTTATGGTATTTGGCTGGACAACGCGCCCTATAACGCTCCGTTCAGACTTTTCAATGGCCAGGTAATTGATATGTTATATTTCCCCTTGTTTGAATTTACCTGGCCAGACTGGATACCTTTTGTAGGAGGACAATACTTCCATTTCTTTAATGCCATTTTTAACGTGGCTGATTCATCTATCTTTATTGGAGTAGTAATCCTACTCATATTTCAGAAGCGTTTTTTCCCTGAAAGACAAAAAAAGCAAAAAGAAGAGCTTGTCATGGGAGCACAGTTTTTTGCCAATCGTTCAATGGAAGATACCCTGAATGGGACCGAGGAAGATTGCTGCATCCCTTCTTAAACAGAAAAGTACGGGCATAAAAAAATCCCGAAGATTCGGGACCGCTCAAGGATACTTTCTGTTCTCCTCATCGCGACAGCCTGCTCTATATTGGCCACTGCCGCTAATCATTTATGTTCCGATAAAAATCGAAATTTTCTGATTCAAAGTTATCGGGTCGGTATTAAACAGCCAAATTAATTTTTCGTTAACCAAAGGTTAACCTGTTTGCTTCTTCCTCACATAAGTCCCAACTTTACACTTCAACCAACCAGGAAATGGCCAAAGAAGTTTACTATTCCGATTACCTTCAGTTAGACAAAATACTGACCGCTCAGCAAACCGAAAGTGGAAAAAATGGCTCAGAGGCACATGATGAACTTCTGTTCATCATTGTCCATCAGGCCTATGAGCTTTGGTTCAAACAGATAAGATATGAAATGCAGTCCATTATTGATATTTTGCGGAAGCCAAGCATCAATGATAATTCTCCTGATGTTTTCACTGTGGTGCACAGGCTAAAACGTATTGCTTCTATATGGCAATTGGGCATCCAGCAGATAGATGTTTTAGAAACCATGACTCCGCTTGATTTCCTGGACTTCAGAGAACAACTCAGGCCTGCTTCAGGGTTTCAAAGTTTCCAGTTTAAAATGCTTGAAGCCATGATGGGGTTAAAATTTGCTGACCGGCATGGCAAAGATTTTTATCAGCGACACCTACGAAAGGAACATATTGAAGATATTGCGGAAATAGAAGCACAGCCCTCACTTATAGAACTGGTAAACGACTGGCTGGAACGAATACCATTTTTTGACGAAGTATATTGGGGGAAGTATGAGAACATAGAAAGCCACCCATTTTGGAGACAATACCAACAAGCCTTTGCCAATACCCTAAATGAACAGGACAACAGCATTTTCTCGGGTTTTAATCAAACCTTTTTCTCTGAAGGAAAATCTGGAAGCAATCGCTTAAGCACTAAAGCCAATCGCGCGGCTATCTTTATTTTGGCGTATCGTGACTATCCAATATTACAGGTTCCGTTTCAGCTATTGGATACGCTAATAGCCATTGATGAACTAATGGCGACCTGGCGAACACGCCATATTTCTATGGTCACACGAATGATAGGTTTACGTACCGGTACAGGAGGCAGTACAGGAGCAGATTATTTAAGCAAATCTAGAGATCATCATGGGGTGTTTAATGAACTGGCAGGCTTAAACACGTATCTGGTTCAGAGAAACACGCTGCCCCAACTTCCTGAAGTGCTTATGGAACGACTTGGGTTCAGGTAATAGCCTTTAGTGATGCCATATCCGTTTCGTTTTTTTACGGAATTCTAAGCAAAAAATGCCAAATTTGTTACCCAACAAAAAACCATATAATCATGGACAATAAAGCCATTCTTTCCTACATAGAGGATAATAAACAACGATTTTTAGACGAACTTTTTGAATTACTAAGAATACCTTCGGTAAGTGCCGATCCCAAATTTAAGGGCGATGTTCGCAAAACAGCTGAAGCCGTAAAAGCCCGCCTTTTGGAAGCCGGATGCGATGTGGCCGAACTTGTAGAAACCCCTGGTCACCCAGTGGTTTTCGGGGAGAAAATAATTGACCCTAATCTCCCAACTGTTGTGGTATATGGGCACTACGATGTACAGCCGGCCGACCCTTATGAACTTTGGGACTCTCCTCCTTTTGAGCCCGTTATTAAAAATGAGAAAATATATGCACGTGGTTCATGCGATGATAAGGGTCAGGCATACATGCATGTAAAGGCGCTTCAAACTATGGTAGAAACCGGTAACCTCCCCTGCAATGTAAAATTTATGATTGAAGGAGAAGAGGAAGTTGGATCTGATAATCTGGAAACCTTTGTGAAAGAGAATAAGGAGAAACTTGCCGGAGATGTTATCCTTATTTCAGATACATCCATCATATCGAATGATAATCCTTCAATTACTGTTGGCTTAAGAGGGTTAAGCTACATGGAAGTCGAAGTTACAGGACCTAATAGAGATTTGCACTCGGGTGTTTACGGTGGCGCTGTTGCCAACCCGGTAAATGTGCTTTGCACAATGATTGATTCTTTAATTGATAAAGACGGCAAAATTACCATTCCTGGTTTTTATGATAAGGTAGAGGAGCTTTCAGCAGCAGAGAGGGAAGAGATGAACAAGGCTCCTTTCGATCTTGATGAATACAAGGCTGATCTTGGCATAAAAGAAGTAAAGGGTGAAACGGGATATACTACTCTTGAGAGAACAGGTATTCGCCCTACTCTTGACGTAAACGGTATTTGGGGAGGTTATACTGGAGAAGGTGCCAAAACCGTATTGCCTTCAAAAGCAAATGCCAAGATATCAATGCGTTTGGTGCCCAACCAAAATGATGATGAAATAACCAGGCTTTTTACTGAGCACTTCCAGGCCATTGCTCCTGATTATGTTAAGGTAAAAGTGCGTGCGCACCATGGAGGTATGCCTTCTGTTGTTAAAACGGATTCGCTTGCCTATCAAGCTGCCAGCAAAGCATTTGAAGAAGCGTGGAACAAGACCCCAATACCCACTCGTGATGGCGGCAGCATACCAATTGTAGCACTGTTTAGGGAAGTGTTAGGAATGGATGTGGTCCTGCTTGGATTTGGACTTGATTCTGATGCCATTCACTCACCCAACGAACATTATGGGGTGTTTAATTATTTTAAGGGAATTGAAACGATTACCATGTTCTACAAGCATTTTGTAGAAATGAAAAAAGCTTAACTTATGTAAACTTTCTCAGGGCAATAGATGTTATTGCCCTGAGTTTTATCTAACCGGTACATTCATGCGAAAACTTTGGGTTATTTTTTTCTTTTGGGCATTTGCAACCGCACAAGCCCAGGTTCTGCAACCTGCTAAATGGGAGTACAAGTTATCTTCCGAAAATTACAAGCCAGGAGACGAAATTGAGTTAGTATTCAGAGCTACTATTGATAATAACTGGCATCTGTATTCTTCTGATTTTAGTCGTGACCTGGGACCCATGGTCACAACTTTCATCTTTGAGCCTGATGATTCTTACGAATTAGTTGACAGTATCAGGGCTATCAATCCTAAAAAAGGCTATGATGAGATTTTTGAAGGCGATTATACCTATTTTGAAGGAACAGGTGAATTTCGCCAGACCATTAAAGTATTAAAGCAAAACCTTCACTTCAGTGGCAATTATGAATACCAGGTTTGTTCTGATGTGGATGGAAGATGTATTCCATTTGATGCTGATTTTTCTCAAGTTGATTTTAAAATAGCCTCACCAGAAAAAAAAAGTGAGGTAACACCTGCAACCGAATATCAGGACACCGGAAGTTCCTCACCGGAAGAACGGGGCCTATGGGGTTTCATGTTGTTTGCTTTTGTTACCGGCCTTTTGGCTTTGGTGACACCCTGCGTTTTTCCCATGATACCAATGACAGTCACCTTTTTTCTGAAAGAGCAGGAAAAAGGAGGTAATGGCAAAAGAAAGGCGATTGCATTTGGCCTGTTTATTATTTTTATTTTCACTGTACTTGGTACCCTTACCGCATTTCTTCTTGGCGCTGAAGCCCTTAATGAGTTGGCCACAGAGTGGTGGCTGAACCTGGGTATATTTATTATCTTCCTGGTTTTTGCCCTGTCATTTCTCGGGCTTTTTGAGATCACCTTACCGCATCAGCTGGTAAATAAAATTGATGCACAGAGTGATCGGAGAGGGCTTGTTGGAGTCTTTTTCATGGCATTCACGCTTGCCCTGATTTCATTTTCCTGCACCTTCCCAATAGTAGGCAGTGTGCTGGTGCTCTCCGCTCAGGGTGAATTTATTAAGCCCATTCTTGGTATGTTGTCCTTCTCGCTGGCATTTGCACTTCCTTTTACGTTATTCGCCTACTTCCCGGGCTGGCTTCAGAAAATGCCCAAATCTGGTGGATGGCTTAATTCTGTAAAAGTGGTTTTAGGATTGGCAGAGCTGGCTCTTGGCCTTAAATTTCTAAGTGTGGCCGATCAGGCCTACCATTGGCACATTTTGGATAGAGAGGTATACCTGGCTTTCTGGATCGTGATTTTTGGTATAATGGGCCTTTATCTGCTAGGGAAGATTAAAATGCCTAACGACAGTGC
>JAGQYJ010000016.1:30862-34104 GCA_020436145.1 Cyclobacteriaceae bacterium
CTGGCTTTCTGGATCGTGATTTTTGGTATAATGGGCCTTTATCTGCTAGGGAAGATTAAAATGCCTAACGACAGTGCCTTAGAACACATTGGCGTATTTAGACTATTACTTGCCATAGTTACGTTCACTTTTGTTGTCTATCTCATCCCCGGAATGTGGGGGGCTCCCTTAAAAGCCCTTTCCGGCTACCTGCCACCCATGACAACCCAGGACTTTGCTCTTTCAGAAACGAAGACTGCCGTTGTAAGCCCAGATAAAACAACCATTTGTGAGAATCCAAAATATGCCGATTTTTTACATTTCCCCCATGGACTGCAAGGCTATTTCGATTATAAGCAAGCCATAGCCTGTGCTAGGGAGCAGAAAAAACCTCTTTTCATTGACTTCACTGGCCATGGTTGCGTGAACTGCCGGGAAATGGAAGCTCGCGTTTGGTCGGACCCACGAGTGCTACAGCGCTTGCAGGACAATTTTGTACTGGTTGCCTTGTATGTAGATGATCGCACTAGGTTACCGGAGTCTGAATGGTACACATCTACCTATGATAATAAGGTTAAAAAAACTATTGGGAAAAAAAATGCAGATTTCCAGATAAGCAGATATAATAATAATGCTCAGCCTTTTTATGTAATCCTCAATCAGAGCGAGGAGCTTATTATAAAACCCCGGGCGTATGATTTAAATATTGAAGGATTTATTTCATTTCTGGATGAAGCAAATAGAAGATATAAGACTGGTGAAGTTGTACAACCTTAACTGGTAACTTCCCAGGTCAATCCGTACTTCGACTTGCCCTTATCGGCCTTGATCATATCAGTTGTAAAGGGTCCTCCTAGCCGGTCAGCTTCCAAGAGAAACTTGCCTAAATTATCATCACTTGAAAGGGTATCATATTCCCAAAGTTCGACACTCACGGTGGCCCCTCTGGTAGTGCTTATCTCAATTTTCACAGGAAGTGATGAGTCTTCCTTCATATGTTTATATTTCTCGCCAGATGGCCAAACTTTCTGACCTTTGTACATTAAATAAACTTCATCGGTTCCTTCGTCCGGAAGATAACATTGAAGTGAATGAATTCTTATTAGATACGTCTCTGCCATCCTATTAGCTGTTTAACCAATAAATTTAATCATTTTCAGAGGTATTTTGTTCGCCTTCTATATTTTATTGTCCGAAACAAAAAAGCACCCCTTTGAGGGGTGCTTCAAAAAATAACCACTTAAAACTCTAATGGCTTTGATAAAAATCAGTGTCCAAACCTAAATTAACCTTACTACATAGACACTTTGTTAGAATTATTGTTTTGCCATTCCAGGAAGGCTCCATCATACACCTTCACTTTAGGAAAGTTAAGCGCTGATTTAAGTGCAAGAAACTTAATTCCTGCCCTTACACTTGTTTTGCAATAGATAATCACCGTTTTGTCTTTGGTTACACCTGCTTTGGCATAAAGGGCAGCCAACGCCTCATTTGATTTAAGGTTTCCGTTAGCCTCCAAAACATTCGTATAGTTAATGTTTACAGCAGATGGAATATGTCCTAGCCTTAAATCGGTTTCATTAGTACCGTTATATTCTTCGGGGGTTCTGGCATCTATGATTATATAAGCCGGATTATTAACGGCTTTTTTTACCTCTTCAGTAGTTGCAACATAAGCCGCATTAGGGGTTGGTGTAAAAGTGGTTGCTTTTGCAACAGTGGCGGTTCTGGTTACCGGTTTACGAGCCGCCTTCCAGGCTTCCAACCCACCATCAAGAATTTTTACATCTTTAGCTCCCATGTAGGTAAGAATCCAATACATACGACCTGAGTATTTGGAAGACCCTTCATCGTAAAGAACAATCTTCATGTCTTGGTTCACCCCATTTTTACCGAGCATTTGGGCTACTTCATTTGCAGGAAGCAACATAGTCATATCATCGTACAACAAGTTATGGTCAATGTTTATGGCTCCTGTAATATGAATTTTGTTATAATCCACTGCTTTTTGGGCGCAGACTAATATGGTATTATCTTGTTTTAAATAATTGGGCAACTCCTTTGCCGAAATCACGTCCTGTGCCTGCACCAGGCCCAGGGAGAGGATTAGCAGCAGTAGGTATATAAATGATATTCTTGCTTTTTTCATTGTTTTAATTTTTTACTTAGAATTTAACTTGTAGCTGAATCATCAAAGCATCATTCTTGATTTCAGCTGGGTCTTCTGTCGCATAGATGTAGTTCATCTGTAGCCTTGTCCAATCATTAGGATAGAAGTTTAATCCTATTGTATGACATAGAGAATTAGCATCTGTTGTTACATCCGAACCGGCTTCTCCTTTTGATGTGTTGTAAGTTTCTAGCTTATAAACAGGTTCAAACTTGTTATATCTATAAACTGCCATAACGTAAAATCCATCTGCATTCTGAACACCGGTTTTGGTTACAGCATTGCCATCGCATCCACCACCTTCAGTATAAGAACCTTCGTCTTCACCGTCAATGTATTCCCCAAAAATGGTGAAGTTTTTGAAGCTATACTGTGCGTCAAAGCCCCATCGCATTTTGGTGTCATTTTCGGTTACATCAGTAGAAGCAGGAGGGTTTTCACTATACCTTGCGCTGGCACCGATGGAAAGCCCATCAATAGGCTGCAATGTAATGCGGCCGGTAATATTATAACCATCAAATAAGTTGTTATCAGTGACATTAAGTACACCGTACCCATTGGTTAGCGAAACATAGTAATTGATAAGATCATCTTTCCCTCCCCCTAAAAACATAATACCAATATCGCGGTTGCCTCCACCAATACCACCTGTTAATTCATCTACAGTCTTTGATCTTCGTATAGTATAAAGTGCATGACAAGGCATACTTAGCTCACGGCCAAACCTATACTTGAACGAACCAACTGAGACTTTAAAGTAATTAAATCTGGTATAGCTCACAAATGCATCTAGCAAAAACGGCCCTGTTTGATTAGGGTTTAGAAAAGGACTTGTTTCCAGCATTACATAATAGCTAAAATCATAAGGTATGTTGCCCATAACCCCAACCCGCATTCTCCTGAACTTGAAGGCCGCTTCCGTTTCTTCATTAAAATTTACATCCAGTTCTGGTTGAACGTAACCAAATACGGTTACGCCTTCCTCACTTGTTGGTGAATCACATCCTTGCGCCAGTACCCTTTGGGTAGAAAAAATTGCCAGTACTGTAAAGAATGCTAAAAGTATTTTTTTCATCGTCTTATTGTTTGATTT
>JAGQYJ010000169.1 GCA_020436145.1 Cyclobacteriaceae bacterium
GACCGTGCGCATGCGATACCATATTTACTGGTATCCCATCGGCTGTTATCTGAATATCCGTACCATGGTCAGTATCAAACCCCCTTAAGAAAATTTGCTCCGCTTTACCTCCTCCGGCATGCTGGGCAATAAAAAGGCCGGGAACCTTACGAAGTACTTCTTGCGAAGAATTGAGAGGATTTAGCTTAAGGTTAATATTGGCCACACTGGTAAGTGCGGTAATGTCCGGAGTAATGGTCACCTGACTTAGTTCGAAACTGGCAGGCACCAGTTTCAAAATTATATAGGAGGCTCCTTCAACACCATATTTCATGTTTTCATACCCAATGTAATAAATCTTCAAGGTATCACCTTTATTTGTTCTTGTCAATTGAAAATTACCAAGGGCATCTGAATGCGAGTGTGCACCGGTCGTTTGGTTGTATATCGTAGCTCCTTCAAGGGGGGCTTTCGAAGAAGCATCAATGATTTTACCTGTGAATGTCTGGCCGTAAGAATTAAAGGCTACCAGAATTATTGAGATTCTGAGAAGTGTTTTCATAGCAGAGAGAGTAAAATGTACCAAATCAAACTTATGAAATAGGATTGTGTTTAAAGATGATAAATCTCAGTAATGCAATAGATTATGTTTATTCGTATAAGGTGGCTTACTTTTACGCATCTAAGTACAACCTATGCAAACACTAGATCAGATTCTTGGCATTCAGTACCCGGTTATTGTGGCACCCATGTTTCTTATATCCAATACAAAAATGATAAAGGAAGCACTTGATGCAGGGGTGACGGCAGCTTTCCCTGCTTTAAATTACAGAACAGATAAGGAGTTGCGTGAGGCAATTACTGAGATTAAAGCACATAGCCAGAAGCCTTTTGGAGTAAACCTTATTGTAAACAAATCGAATCCAAAATACAGAGCACAGCTTAAAACTTTACTTGAGTTAAAAGTTGATTTTATTATCACTTCTTTGGGTAATCCGAAAGAAGTGATAGAGCAGGCCCATAAAATTGGGATAAAAGTATTTTGCGATGTAGTGGACCTTAAATACGCAAAGAAGGTAGAAAGCCTTGGGGCGGATGGAATAATTGCCGTTAATAACAGGGCCGGAGGCCACCTTGGTGCACTGGACCCTAAAGAACTTATTTCCCAACTAAAGGAGAATTGTGCTTTACCAATAATTTCAGCCGGAGGTATTGCATCAGGTGAGCAAATACATGAAGTAATGGAATGGGGAGCAGTTGGGGTACAGGTGGGCACCATTTTTATAGCTTGTGAAGAGGCTGAAATTTCTCAGGAGTACAAACAGGCTATGGTGGACTACGGAGAGAAGGATATTATTCTTTCGACCAAACTTTCAGGATCTGCTTTAACAGTTATAAATACCCCTTATGTGCAACAGATTGGGACCAAAAAGAATTTTTTAGAATGGTTGCTGAAAAATAATAAGCGGCTTAAGAAGTATGTAAAAATGCTGATCATGTATTTGGGTACTAAACGAATAGAAAAAGCTGCATTTAGTGCTACTTATAAGAATGTTTGGGTGGCAGGCCCATCCATTGAGCAAGTATATTCTATCCGGCCAATTAAGGAAATTATTCGTGATCTGGTTAAAGACCTATAAATGAGTGTCTTATAGACAAAAATTGTAAAATATCCAGTGTTATTTTAAAAATACCTATTTGTAGGTATTGAAAAATGCGTATATTGAGTTCAGATTTATACTATAAACTGGTATAAAACTGCAATGATACGTTGGCTTATTATACTGTTAGCAATTGGCTTACTATGGGGCAGAGTGGCCTATGGGCAATATATTACACCCCAAAGTTCCCAGAAGGAAATTAAAACCTTTCTTAAAAATAAGGGAGGTGATAAGGTGGATTTTTGTGAAGCACATAAGGATGTATATTTTGTGCAAAGTAAGAAGACGGGAAAGTGGGGAATGTTCGATTGGTACGGGATGCTTATCCCTATGGAGTACGATACAATACAAAGTTTTGATCAGTTTCAGCCGTTTACAATTGGTAAAAGAGACGGTAAAAATGTGGTTATTCAATGGCCCTATGATACAGAGAGCGAAGGTATAAGAGTGTTAGATGGTGTTGATAATGTACACATCAGGAAATACAAAAGCAGAGGTATTTCATCAGCAAGCTATTTTTTGATAGCTTCTAAGAACGAAAAATGGGGTTGCCTAGATTGGACTACCCTTAGCGTATTGATTCCATTTCAGTATGACTCTCCGGACCAGGTTCCCATTGATTCGATTAGTCTCCGGCATTAATTGTTGCCAATGAGATAGTACCAACTATCTAAAAATTCACTATCTTAATTTTTTAGAGTAGGCTATACTATGGAATATTATTGGGAAGTTTTAATGGCCATGGCTGGTTTTGGAATAGTAGCTATTGCTGCTGCCCGCATTGCTGTTTATTTCCAAAGAGCTAAGCTTCCTTTGATCACAGGATTACTTATTACAGGCATTGCTGCAGGCCCGTTTATGATTGGCTTAGTACCCGCTTCTGCAGGTAGGCATTTAAGTTTTATAAACGATTTTGCCCTGGCCTACATCGCGTTTGCAGCCAGCGCAGAGCTTTACCTTAGGGAAATGAAAAGCCGCATCCAAAGTATAAAATGGATGACGATGAGCCAATTGATTGTCACGTTCGTTTTAAGTGGAATAGTAGTTTACTTCCTTGCAGGGATAGTGCCTTTTATGAGTGAGATGCCAGCGATGTACAAGGCAGTTGTAGCATCTTTATTTGCTGTAATTTTTGTAGCTCGCTCTCCTGCTTCTGCTATTGCAATTGTTAATGAAATGCGAGCCAAAGGGCCATTTGTGCAAACAGCTATTGGGGTTACCGTACTCAAAGATGTTTTTGTAATTCTCCTGTTTTCATTTTGTCTGGAGGTAGCTGTAGCCACTTTTGAAGGGGCGGGCTTCACAATTACTTTTCTGGCCATTATTGTAGCCGAATTGGCATCCAGTGTTGGTGTTGGTTTTTTATTGGGCTGGTTTTTGGTGCAGGTTCTTAAAACCAATTGGAAGCAATTGGTTAAGACAGTTATAATTCTCTTGGCAGGCTACTTAATGTACGTTGCACATCATTTTCTGGATGCATACACGATGCAGCATTTTAAGCATAGTGTAAGTATTGAGCCCCTTTTGGCATGCATTATCGCTAGTTTTTGGGTGGTAAACTATAGTAAATTCAGGGCCGAGTTTCTAAGGATAATTGAAAAGTCTGCACGTTATATTTACATTCCCTTTTTCCTTTTGGCAGGGGCAACGCTCCAGGTTGATATGCTTATGGGGGTGGCTCTAATTGCCTTAATATTATTTTTTGTTCGACTTTTATCCCTTGTTGTGGGAGGATTTGTAGGAGGTAACCTTGCTGGTGATCCACCTTTGTACAACAGGCTGGCCTGGATGCCCTATGTAACTCAGGCGGGTGTTGGTTTGGGATTGACTACCGTGGTTGCAGGCACTTTTCCGGAATGGGGCGTTGAATTTTCAACCATAGTTATTTCCGTAATCGTGGTAAACCAGATTGTCGGCCCTCCCCTTTTTAAATGGGCGATCAATAAGGTGAAAGAA
>JAGQYJ010000170.1 GCA_020436145.1 Cyclobacteriaceae bacterium
TGTTGAGCCTTAATGCAATTATTGCAAACAGGAGCAAAGAAGAATTTTCCAAGAACTACGCTAAAGTGATTGATGAGTTAATAAAGATTACCCTTGACAGAATCTAGTATTGATCATCGTGATAACCCTCCTTGACATTAAACATTTTGTCAACTTTTTTCTCAGCCCTTCCATTTATCAGCATCAATAAGTAATCCTTTGCCGCAACTGTAACAGGCATATCCGGATTTTTAATAAGCTTTCTCTCTCCGCCTTCACATTTAACAATACCAACAAGAACCGCATTACACTCCTTTTTTAAATCGTAGAATACCTTTTCATAATACATCCCTTTGTATGGGTTATCTTCCGTAACCAGGTATTGCTTCATATCATACATAGTTTCATTTTCTGCAACAGCAATAATCTCATCATTAAATACAGCTACGTCAGGCTCAAACATATAGGACGCCAATAACTTAGCTGCAATGTCCGTTTTGGAAAGTGTGTAGGTTGCACCCGCTTCAAGAAGAGTCGCTTTCAGATCGGTGTTGTCCAGTGTAACAATATAGTTCAAGTCGCTAAATTTCTTTTTCATTGTCAGAATAAAAACGAGCTTCTCGGTATCACTATCCATATTCACAAAAACAGCTGAAGAGTGTTCTACATTTACCTTGGCAAGCACCTCCGGGGTTTTTAATTCTGAGTACGTAACAAAAACAGCGCTTGATGGATAGTTTTCATGGATAAAATCAATTCCATCCTTCTTTTTAGTAACTATAACTACCTTTTTACCGGCATTAACAAGCTGGTCAGTTACAGAACGGCCGAATTTGTTCCAGCCAACAATTATGGCATGGTGTTTCCATTTAACACCATAAATGCCAAGTTCTTTGTCTTCTCTTATTTTATTCATGATACTAGAGATTTGTCCAATTAATAAAGCATAGAATGAAAAACTACCGATCAGGAAAATGAACCCTACAAACCTTCCTACAGTTGTAATAGGCACAAGGTCGCCATAGCCTACGGTAGTAAGTGTAGTAACCGACCACCATAAGGCATCGTGCCATGAGCGAATACTTGCATCAGGGTGCATTTCCTCATTTATTATCAAAACATACAGGAGCACGGTATAAAGTATGATACTTAGAATACCTATGAAAATAAATCGCTTATATCCTGTAAACAGCTTCATGTGCTATTGATGATTATGTGAAATTATATCGAATGTGCTCAAAGCATCGGTTCCCAGAAATGTCGAATCTTTTGCAGCATACCAGCTTCTTGTTTTGGGAATATTAATGCCAAACACCAACTCATAGTCTTTAAGCGTTACGTACTCTCCATCACCTTTTCCATTATCATGATAAAACTTGTATCCCAGGAGCGCATAGGAGTCTACATTGAAATAAAAGAACCATAAATCACTACCTACTTCTTTGTCATAGGAAACAGATACCTCATATGCCTGCCGACCATTAAACGGTACTTGTTTAACTTCATTTTTAGTCGTGGCACCTTTATCTCTGAGCTTCATCGGAAGTCCCCATAAATACAGGTAATAGTTCCTGAGGATAAAAGTATATTCATTATTCAGTTTATAATGCTCAATTTCCTTATCTGTCAATTCTTCATATTCATCAATGTTATAAATGCACGTGTCCTTTACAATGTGCCGCTGTACATGCATTTTATCCATCTCCCGGCTAATGCAAAAAATGCCATTTTTATTATCCACTTCTACAGAACTTTGCCGTGTTTCTACCTTGGGTCTTGTTTCAATAAAGTTAATATGGGCTTGCAGGTTGTTCCATTTGTTATATGGATCGTGATATTCTATGGAGCGGTCAATAATAGTATTGGCATCAGGTATTGGTCGCGCCTGATGTAGATACAAACCAGCTAATAGAAGCATACTAAAGAGCATAGATGTTTGGCTATGGTACTAGTAAAAATAATACGAAAAGAAATAGCAAGAAAATAGTTATTCTCTGTATAGCTCAAACTCAACCCTGCGGTTAAGTTTTTTAGCTTCATCACTGTGATCTTTCAATATAGGCTGTGAACTGCCATATCCTTTGGCAGAAATGCGACTCTCATCAATATTTCCAAAATAAATAAGGTACTCCTTTATTGCATCAGCCCTTTTTTGCGACAGTTCAAGATTAAAATCCTCTCTTCCGTCACTATCGGTATGGCCAGAGATACGAAGTTTGAAATCGGGGTTATCAAGCAAAAAGTCGGCTACTTTGTCCAGGTCATCATACATGCCTTCTGTTAGCTTAGATTCCCCATTGCCAAACACAATAGATTCAAACTTAATCTTGGTAGAGATGGACTCAACACGTGTTGATAATTTGGTGTCGTTTTCAAGATGAATGATTTCTTCTATCCTGAAAAAGTTTTCGCCCTGTACCACAACCAGGTAATGGTTATTGTTGATAAGTTTGAATTCAAAGCTGCCATCAGGTCTCAGAAATTGTGGAGCTACCTCAATGCCGTTATCCAGGTCAATTATGGATACAATCCCTTTTATTGGCTGGCCCGATTCTGTATCATTTACCGTTCCTACAAGTCGTGTAGTTGCATTAGGTTGGGCTTCCATGGGTAAAGGAAATGAATACAAATCAAGGTTATCCATATTGTTTTCTGCCGACCTTGAATAGAACAGATTTTCTGACTTACTGTCAATGGTAAAATAAAACTCGCTGCCGGGCCCGTTTACCAGTGGGCCAATGTTTTTGGGTGACGACCACACCCCGTTTATTTTTTTTGTCTTGAAAATATCAAACTCACCAAAGTTAAGAATATGACCATTGGAGCTAAAGTAAAGCACATTGCTTTTATGGTGATAAAATGGGCTAAGCTCATTTTGACGTGTATTGATAATGGGCCCGGCATTCATTGCCGCCTGCCATCGGCCGTCCTCATCGCGTGTTGAATAATAAATATCTGAAAGGCCAAATCCTCCAATTCTGTCAGAGGCAAAAAACAACGTATCATCTGTTTGATTAAGGGTAGGATGAGAATCCCATCCCTTGCTGTTTACATTGGCCCCCAGATTATGGACATTACCCCATTTACCATCTTCCTGTTTAATAGCAACGTAGATATCGCAGTTGCCAAATCCGTCAGGCGCTTCGCATCGGGCAAAATACAGCTCCTTACTATCGTGGCTTAAGGTTCCGGAGCCCTCGTTTAGTTCGGTGTTAATTTCATCTAACGGCTGGGCGGTCTCCCAGGTAAGCCCGTCACCATTACTAAAATAAAGATTCTCAATATGCTTTCGTTCCAAAGGATCTGCAGAAACATCTCTTTTAGTTGTAAAAAGCAAATAAGTGTCCTCATTGTTAAGAGCAGGTGCATAGTCGGCATAATCTGAGTTGATCCAACGGCCCATATTTAGCAACACCCCCCGTGGTGGCCTAAGCGTGTCCACCTGCTTACGGTACTCTACTAACTCGTAATAGTAGTCAATAGGAACATACTCAATGGAGTTCTTTTGATTGAGTGAGTCGTAGGTAAGTTCAATGGTTTTAATATCAATGTTGCTACGGTAATGGTTTAAGGCCAG
>JAGQYJ010000171.1 GCA_020436145.1 Cyclobacteriaceae bacterium
CTCAGAAAATTGGTTTTTGGCTAATTTTTTATCGAATTACTCCCCTTCACACTCGTCTATTTTCTAAAAATATTCGTTAGATTTAATGGAAGTATAATCTAACAACCATGGCGAGAAAAAAAGAAGGTAAAGCAGAAAAAGTATTTAAGCAGTTTGGCAAAAATATGGACTCTGTAATCAATGACATCAAGGAGTCGGAGCGATACACCAGACTAAAAATTAATGAGCGTATTTCGGTGCTGAATAAGGATGTGGAACACCTTGAAGGCCATTTAAGCAACGCATCTCATAATATTAAGAGCCACTGGGATGAAGCACGACCCAACCTTGAACGTGCAGGGCAAGAATTGAGGAAGGCCATGCAAACTCTTTTCTCCGGTAGGGCGTACTGATAAACTCTAACTGTTTTTTTCGAGCTGCTCTACCAGTACCCTGAAATCCTTAGGGTAAGGTGCCTGATACGTTACTTCTTTTCCATCCATCCCCTCCATTGATAACGAATATGCGTGAAGCGCAAATCGCTGGATTAATGGCCTTTCTTCTGTGAACCTCTTCAGATTATATTTTCTCTTAACAGAAGATAAATAAAACGGTTTACCTCCATACAACTCATCATTTACAATGGGCGCATTTAAGGAGGCAAGATGCACACGAATCTGGTGCATCCTGCCAGTCACAGGCTTGCACTCTATCAATGAATAATTTCCGTAAACACCCAAAGTGGAAACGTAAGTTGTTGCTTCCTTACCCTCTCGCTGATTAATCACCATTTTGCCCTTACCCGTCAAAATTAAAGAGGCGTTCACCTGCTCACTCCTGAACTCATGAACTCCTTCAACCACTGCATGATATATTTTTTCTATGGTGCGCTTTTCAAACTGCATAGCTGCATGACGGTATGCTTCAGGATTTTTAGCAATTAATAGAACCCCACTGGTTTCTTTATCCAAACGATGACACACCTGTGCTTCAATATGATAGGCTTTCGATATTTCTGAAATGTTAATGGGTGAGGTCCTATCTTCCAGGGTAGAAACATAGGGTGGCTTGTTAACTACAATATAATTGTCGTCCTCAAATAATATCCAGCTCCTCAGATTTTGCTTTTGTGACATGGAATGCCGTTTTATCCTTGGGCAAAGAAAAGGTAAAAACTGAGCCCTTCCCAATTTCGCTTTCAACTTCCACCTTAGTATTATGGCTTTCGAGCAAGTGCTTCACAATCGAAAGGCCCAGGCCATTGCTGGCACGGTTCCTTGTTTTAGTGCGGCTTTTATCTACCCTGTAAAACCGGTTAAATATTTTGCTAATATCCTCCTGAGGGATGCCTGTTCCGGTATCTATTACACTTATAAGAACCTTATCAGATAAATCTTCTATTTTAATAGTCACCTTCCCTCCATCAACATTATATTTTATAGCATTAGAAACAAGATTTTGCATTACTTGTTTAATGCGAATGAAGTCTGCATATACAATGGCTTCCCTTGGAGTTTTGTTTCGTCTGACCGTTATCTCAGATTTTAAAGCAGATTGTTCAAGATCATCAATTACCTCATCGGTTAACTGGACGATATCAAAGTGGTCATACATCATTATCACGTTGCCTGTTTCTATCTGAGACAATTCCAATAAGTCGTGTACCATCCTGTCTAGGTGGTCCAGGCTCTTAGCCGATTTTTTAAGAAATTTCAAACGAACTTCCTTATCTTCCATGGCTCCGTCCAATAAGGTATGTACATACCCTTGGGCTGCAAAAATTGGTGTTTTTAACTCGTGCGAAATATCTGCGATAAATTGTGTCCTGAAGTTGGCCATTTCATGCAGTTTATCTATTTCATTTTCTTTTCTTTTTTGGAGCAAACGAATGTCCCTTCCTACGGTCCCGGTTAGTTTTAAATTATACCTAACCTTAGGCAGATCTTTGGTTCTGCTCCCTTTTAATAGCATTGACATGAGTTCCCTTAACTTAACCGCATCTCTAAAAATCACAAACTCAATTACTATCCAGGTTACCGAATAAATAATGACGGAAGAAGCAATTAACATAAGTACAACAAGCCGCTGAGCCATACCGGCCGAATAGAGTAAGCCGGTAATGGCTAAAGAAGATACAATAGAAATAAGTAGAATGAGTGAGCTCTTATTCATTGGATGGTTCAAACTTATACCCTACACCTTTAATAGTTCGAATATAGTTATCTCCAATCTTTTCACGAATTTTTCTGATATGAACATCGACTGTTCGCGCCAAAACATAAACGTCTGAACCCCAGATATTTTTCAACAGCGTATCTCTGCTAAATACTTCATCGGGTTTCTTAGCTAGAAAGTATAACAATTCAAACTCTTTCCTGGGGAGCATTATTTTCTTCCCGTTAAGCTTAACTGAGTAACTCACCCTGTCAATAAGAAGGTTTCCCATTTCCAAAACCCCAACCTGTTCTTCCTTTTTAACCGTTCGTTTAAAATAAGAATTCACCCTGCTAACCAGGGCACGGGGTTTAATAGGTTTGGAAAGAAAATCATCTGCTCCTGAATCAAACGCAGCAACTTCTGAATACTCCTCTATTCTAGCTGTAAGAAATATTATATGAGTTTTGAACAACTCCGGAACCTGTCGGATCTGCCTACACGCTTCCACACCATCCATTCGAGGCATCATTATATCCATAATGATCATTTCGGGCAACTGTTTTTTAGCCACATCAACGGCTTCAATACCGTCTTTGGCCCTCATAACCTTGTACCCTTCCTTGGTCAGGTTGTAGTTAAGCAAATCCAAGATATCTTCATCGTCATCTACGATTAATATCTTCCGTTCCGATTTTGACATAACTTAATATTTATTAAACAAAAATAGGTTCAGGCTTTAAAGCATTCCTACTGCGTACATTACCATATTGTTAAATTACAACTATTTAGGATATTGCTGCTGCCAGTATTTAATAAAATTATGCAAGTCACCATGAAACTGCTGATTTAACATTAGGGCAAACTCTTCCTGTCTTTCCCTATAATTTAAAAATGAAATAAACCGCGCATTATTAATCCGTTTTGAATCAACAATTTTCATATATCGTTCCGGGTCAATAAATTTAATTGTGTCAATGTTTGTTATAAATGATGAAATGAATTTGTTTTTTGCTTCTTTGAGTACATCTTCCGGCTGTCCTTCCATGGTCTTGTAAATACTATCCAACTGATTTGCTCCCTCTTTCATATACCTGGTAAACTTTTCGCTATCACTTAGCCTGTTCTGGTAGTCAATTACGTCATGTGAGGAAACCCCATATTTCATTTCCAGAAATCTTATACCCCCCATACGCCCGACAAATGAAGCCAGGTTTTCGTTGAACGTCATACTGTCCGGTACGAAAATAGTACCATGAGTGAGCTCGTGGATTAGTGTATTGGCCATTGAACCAATGGAGCCCTCCAACATATTAGAAAGCACAGGGTCTTTGAACCATCCCAATGTGGACCACCCTGTTACACTTGACACCTCTA
>JAGQYJ010000172.1 GCA_020436145.1 Cyclobacteriaceae bacterium
TGGACGTATGTGATGATTTGACTCTCTTGGGTTCAACGGAAGGTACTGCTTATGGAATTGCATGGGCTGGCACAGGCAGTTACGATGCTGATGCAGGCGAAATGTCCTTTACCTATTATGATGCCACCTATTGCGGCCCGGATTGCGTGGCCAGCGTAACGCTTTTAGCACCTTAACCTAAATTGAATAATGTGTTTAATGCAGGCCCTTTTGATGAGAAAGGGCCTGCTTATTAATTAGCACTGTCAAAGATGAAATTTGTTAAAACGCTTATATGGAATCTATATTTTACCATATTAGCTGTCAATGTACATGGGCAACAAACTGTTGGGCTTTTTAAGACAAGCAATGAAGTATCTGAAGGATATGTTCTGGTTGCTCCACTTTTTTATACAAAGGCTTATTTAATTAATAATTGTGGGGAATCGGTTCATGAATGGAATTTCGATACGAGTTCTGGTCCACTTTATTTACTTGAAGATGGAAGATTGCTTAGAACGGGCTGGGATACAGACACACAGTTTAAAGCAGGTGGAGTGACAGGCTATCTTGAGCTATTGGATTGGGAAAGTAATATTATCTGGTCTTACAAAATTTCAAATGCACAGGAATCGTTGCACCATGATGTTTTCAGGATGCAAAATGGGAATATTTTGGCCACGGTATGGGAGAGAAAAACAAAAGAGGATGTACTGAATGCAGGCCGCAATCCTGATTTATTTAGTGAGGAAATATTCTCTGAAAAGGTAATTGAACTCAAGCCGATAGATGAAAATACATATGAAATAGTATGGCAATGGAGTACATGGGACCATTTAATACAGGAGTATGATCCTGAGCTTATAAATTACGGAAATGTAACTGAGCATCCGGAACTCTTAAACATAAACTATACTAGTGATCTGGCCGAAGGCCGGGACTGGATACATTTTAATTCTATAGACTACAATCCTGAACTGAACTTAATTCTGCTTAGCGCCCGTCATTTTAATGAGATATGGATAATTGATCACTCCACTACTACGGAAGAAGCAGCAGGTCATTCAGGGGGCGATTACAAAAAAGGAGGCGATCTGCTTTATCGTTGGGGTAATCCAAGAGCCTATAATCATGCGGACAACCAGCAACTATTTGGTCAACACGATGTACGATGGATTATGGGTTCATCTTTATTAGAAATCAAGTTGTTCAACAATGGATTTAATAGAAGTCCTAATCATTCCTATATTGAAACTATCACCCCAGTCTTAAATGAAGAGAATGAATTCCTGACAGGTACAGATGGGACTTATCTGCCTTCCAATTCAGAACAACTTTACACACAAACAGACGAAAATTTCTATTCTTCCATTACCTCAGGTTCTCAACTATTAAAAGAGGGTAAAAACCTCCTGGTTACGTTGGGCGCGTCAGGGCATTGTTATGAAGTTGAATTAGAAACAGGAGAGGTTCTTTGGGAATACGTAAGTCCGGTTACAGGTCAGGGTCCGCAACCCCAGGGTTCAAATGTGGTTTCCCCGGACCCCACCAAGAGTAATACACTCTTTAAAGTATGGAAATATGATGCAGATCTGCTAGGAGACTATAGTGACCAGTTGGCTCCCGATCCTAAACCAGTTGAACTAAATCCACTTGCATCCCCATGCCTGGTGGCGTCTGTCAGAAAGCCTTCCGAAAATCCAGTAAGTGTCTACCCTAGCATTACAAGGGATATAATTAACATTGACTCAGGCTATCCAGAGGTAAATCTTGATTACATGATATATTCTATGCAGGGACACCTGGTTGCAGGTGGAATACTGAATTCAGCCCATACCAATATAAACTTCCGAAGTCAGCCATCTGGAATTTATTTCGTTGTGATCCAATATTTGGGTGGAGATGAAAAGTATGTTTTTAGAGTTAAAAAGAACTGAAAGGACAATCTATATTAAAATGAAAAGGAACATTATAATACTAATAGTTTGTATTGCCAGCTTCTCTGGTTTTACACAGCCTTCCACTAATTCATATGGAAGTAATCCTGAAGCGGGAAATTATGCCGATGTAAACGGTATAAAAGTGTACTACGAAATTTATGGAAGTGGTTTACCACTACTTATTCTTCATGGTAATGGGGGTTCTATACGGTCTCAAAGTCCCAATATTGATTATTTTAAAGCAAGCTATAAGGTAATAGCCCCAGACCTGAGAGCCCATGGAAAAACGGAGGACCCGGGTGACAGCCTAACCTATAATGACATGACCAAAGATATCAATGATCTACTGGACAAATTGGGCATAGACTCATGTTTTGTTCTAGGTCAGAGTGATGGGGGTATTATAGGATTAAAATTGGCAATGGACTATCCTAAAAAAGTAAAAAAAGTGGCTGTCTACGGAGCCAATATCCAGCCCGATTCCACTGCCATTCAGAATGCTTTGATAGAGTGGGGATATAACATAATAGAGACCACAAAGGATATGCATCAAAAGAGGTTATATACACTGATGAAGTATCAGCCTCGAATTGAAGCAAGCAAGTTGAGAACAATCAAGGCACCTGTATTGCTTATGAGTGGAGACAGGGATGCCATCAAATTGCAGCACACTATAGAAATTTTTAAAAACATTGAGAATTCAAATCTCTTTATAATGCCGGGAGCAACTCATTTTGGCGGTTATGAAAAGGCAGATCTTTTTCACAATGTGGTGAACGATTTCTTTACAAAACCGTTTTCTAAAATTTCGACACTGGATTATTTTAAATAAAATTGAAAGAAAATAGATCCTTATTTAAACCGGTTAACTAATTAAGCATCAAATGAAAACCAAAAACAAAATTCAGATACTCCTTACACTATTCTTCACTGGAGGCAGTCTTTGGAGTATGTCCCAAAATAGTGAATTTATTGTACCAAGAACAAACTCGAAGGCAACCATTGCTCAAACCATTGCTTCTACACAAATTGAGATTACCTATAATAGACCCAATAAAAAAGGCAGGGTAATATTTGGCAATTTGGTACCTTATAGCCAGGTATGGCGCACAGGTTCCGATGAGGCTACCAAAGTATATTTCAGCACACCGCTAATGCTGGAAGGTAATGCTATTGATTCCGGCAGGTATGAATTATTCACTATTCCTGGTAAAGATAATTGGGAAGTAATTCTGCAAAACAGTAAAAATCAGTGGGGCTCGTACAGGTACGATCCTGAGAATGATGTGGCCCGGTTTTCGGTTAATCCGATTATATCGGATAAGATAATTGAAACATTTACCATCAGCATTGATCGAATTGGCTCTGATGATGGTGTGCTGAATATTGTATGGGACAACGTTGTAGTGCCAATTGAAATAAAGATTGACTTAAAAGCTACGGTAGTCCCCAAACTTGAAAAGGCTCTTCTGCAGGAAGGCCGCAAACCCTATTTTCAGGCAGCCATGTTTTACTATGAAAATGATATTGAT
>JAGQYJ010000173.1 GCA_020436145.1 Cyclobacteriaceae bacterium
TTCTTGCGCTGGATGGTGCGCAAGGATAGCAAGGGTGTAGATTTTGGTATCTGGAATAGTATTGAGCCTTCACAATTGGTAATGCCACTAGATGTGCATGTTGAAAAAGTGGCACGCCATCTGGGTTTACTTAAACGCAAACCAACCGACTGGCAGGCTGCACTGGAGCTCACAAATAAGCTTCGTACGTTAGATCCCGCAGACCCAGTGAAATACGACTTTGCTTTGTTTGGGCTGGGATTGGAGAAATTTATATAGTTACTTCCAGGTCTGTGGATCCACCCGCCAGGCTTTTAATGAGATGAGCTCTTTTTCCGAGATATATTTAAGATCTGTGGCTTCCTCCAACATCGATGCGTAATTACTTAAGGTGACTACCTTAATATTTTCCTTTTCAAAATTTTCTTTGGCCACATCAAAGCCGTAGGTAAAAATGGCCGCCATCCCAAGCACTTTCATTCCGGCTTCCTGCACCGCTTTGGCTGCTTTTATAGAGCTTCCACCGGTGGATATAAGGTCTTCCACCATTACTACCTTTTGTTTTTTAATTACCTTCCCTTCGATCATATTGGTCATGCCATGCTCTTTGGGTTTGGAGCGCACATAAATAAAAGGCAATCCAAGAACCTCTGCTACCAAAGCACCTTGAGGAATACCGGCTGTAGCAACACCGGCAATAGCTTCAACACCTGCAAATTCATTTTTAATAGCATTTGCCAACTGTTCTTTTATAAACGTTCTAATTTCAGGATAAGACAGGGATAGCCTGTTATCGCAATAAATGGGAGATTTCCATCCGGATGCCCAGGTAAACGGCTTTTTAACAGATAGTTTAATGGCTTCAATTTCTAATAAATAAGCAGCAACCTGATGTGCAACGGATTTGTTCATGGGTATTTTTTGGGGCAAAGGTACTAGCTCATTATTAATATTGGTATTATGTTTGGTTTAATATGAATCTGTTTATTAACGATACGCCTGTAAAGTTTATTCATAGGGAAGAACCCTTTGATACCTCGCAGTTTGATATGATGGTTCAGGCTAATGGGTTAATTGATTTGAATGTATTGAGAGGCAATGTATTGATAGATGATGTGGAGGCCCCGCAGGTTCGTCAAATGATTGCCCAGTTAGTGGAAGAGCCCTTCAAAAATGTCCGTTTTGTGATTCGGCCGCATAATTACGATGAGGCCAAAGCAGATTTTATGTCGTTGTTTAAGGTAGTTGACGCTGCCGGTGGAGTGGTAGAAAAAGGAAAGAAAGTATTACTTATTTACAGGCTGGGCAAGTGGGATTTCCCTAAAGGAAAACTGGATAAAAAGGAAAATTTTAAAACGGCAGCTGTACGAGAGGTGGAAGAAGAAACCGGTTTAAAGGTAGCGCTTAAAGAAAAAATAGGTACAACTTGGCACACCTATACATTTCGAAAAAAGCGTATTCTTAAACGCACCAAATGGTATCGAATGGAATGCCTGAACGATGTGAATCTAGCCCCCCAGGCAGAAGAGAAGATAGAAAAAGCAGAATGGTTTACCCGTAAAAAAGCTTCCAAAGCCTTTGGAGATACTTATAACTCAATCAAATTCGTGTGGGAAACGTACGTTAACTTAAACGAAAAAATAAGTCAATAGACGTTTACTTTTCTCAGTCGCCACCAGCCACTTAATGGTACTTTATTTTTTTGCAATACGATAATAAGTGCACCCGTACCTGCTATGATAAAAGAAGTGGTGGCTACAGAAGAATCCCAGGTAGAGCCTCCTCCTCCCTGTACAATTCCTTTATTTATCTGGTCTATTGCCAAATAACCCAAGCCTGCAATAATCAGGGACGGGCCCGCAATGTTCAATAGTGATGCTTTCCTTTTGGGTTTGATGTTTATTCGCTCAACTGCTTTAAAGGAGACAGTATCGTTATAAGCCACAAAGGCACTGTCAAGAATATTGGTAATTCTTTCTGAGTTGAAAGTTTTTTCCCCTTTCAACTGGTACTCGATAGTTTCACCCATATAATACACATAGCGCTTTTTAGTACCCATTTTTTCCAACACCATAAAGGTTTGAGCATAGGTAGCCCCGGTTAAAATAAACAGGGTAAATGTGAGCAGAATCCGCTTATTTATACATGGGAGCATTCGCATTATTGTATTTCCACCAAAGGTAATTTTTTTACAACTGCTTTTAGCTTTCTATTTCGAACCGCTACAAATATTTCAGTTTCTGGGGTTGCCAGTTTAGTTTCCACATATCCCATACCTATGCCTTTGCTTAACATAGGCGACTGGGTGCCTGATGTAACATGGCCAACCACATTGCCTTCTGCATCTTCCAGTTCATAACCGTGGCGGGGTATTCCCTTGTCAATCATTTCAAATCCGACAAGCTTTCGGGTTACACCATCTTCCTTTTGCTTTTTTATGGCTTTTGAATTGGTGAAATCTTTTGTGAATTTGGTTATCCAGCCTAAACCTGCTTCAATAGGTGAGGTAGTGTCGTCTATGTCATTGCCATACAGGCAAAATCCCATCTCCATTCTTAGTGTATCTCTGGCTCCCAAACCAATTGGTTGAATATTCACGTCTTTGCCGGCATCAAAAATGTTGTCCCAAACCTTTCTGGCATCTTTGTTTTTTACGTATAGCTCAAAACCGCCTGAACCCGTATAGCCGGTAGCAGATATAATTACATTGTATGCTCCGGCAATACTACCAATTTCAAAATGGTAGTACCTTATTTCATTCAGGTCAACATCTGTTAGTTTTTGTAAAACCTGAGTTGCTTTAGGCCCCTGTACTGCAAACAAGCAATATTGGTCAGATGCATTTTCTAACTCTACTCCCAAATCATTGTTCTCATTTACCCAGTTCCAGTCTTTTTCCATATTAGAGGCATTAACCACCAACATGTATTCTTCATCATTTATTTTATAGACAATCAGATCATCAACAATGCCCCCGGATTTATTAGGAAAACATGAATATTGCGCTCTGCCTGGGGTAAGCTTTGAAGCATCATTACTTGTGATCTTTTGGATCAAATCCAGCGCCTTAGGCCCGCGCAAAAAAAACTCTCCCATATGAGAAACATCAAAAACACCCACACCATTTCGTACGGTCATATGTTCCTCAATATCGGAGGTATAACGAACGGCCATGTTATATCCGGCAAAAGGTATCATTTTACCACCTAATGCCACATGAACGTCATTTAAAATAAGTTGTTTTACTTCTTCCATTAGTGTTTGAGTTACGGTTCAAAACTACGATAATCCAACGACTTAATGGAAATATGTAATAAGCTATTCTTTACCGGAATTTATAAAGTTAAGGATAGTATCAAGCACAGCTTGGTCTCGCAAAATGCGGGTATGGCCGAGTCCGCTGGTAAGAACCAGAGTGGCATTTTGGCTCACCTCTTTCAGTGTTTCTGCATTTTG
>JAGQYJ010000174.1 GCA_020436145.1 Cyclobacteriaceae bacterium
AATAATTTCACACAAAAGGTATTTGTAATTGTCGAAGATGATGTATTTATAAAGGTCTTTTACTCGTTGGATCAACGTCTGACGTGCAGTCATTACAGCTCTACGCCCAAAGTCAATCAACTTGATTTCTTCCGCTACTTCTTCACCTATTTCAAAGTCGGCCTCAATTTTTCGAGCTTCCGTAAGACTGATTTTATCGTGGTCCCAGATATCTTCTGAGTTATCGTCCACAATTTCCCTGAACCTCCAGATCTCGAGGTCACCTTTATCAGCATTGATGATCACATCAAAATTGTCGTCATGTTCGTATTTTCTACGAATCATTGTTTTAAACACATCTTCCAGAATCCTGATCATAGTAGGCCGGTCGATGTTTTTGTTCATCGCAAACTCTGCAAACGACTCAATTAAATTTCCGCTGTCCATTATCTCAATTATTTAAAAGAAATCAGTACAAATGATTTTTCGATTTCGTTGTATTTTAAGTTAGTTTCTTCAGTTTCAGTCTTTTTACCTTTTTTAATTTCTTTCAAAAAAGTAATTCCATCATCGGTAGCGCTTTCTAGTTTACCGGTTACTTCATCTCCTGTTTTTAGTGTTAGCTTCAACCGTTTGCCAACCCTTCCTTTGTATTGCCTCACCATCGAAATGGGATGGTCAATACCGGGAGAGGAAACCTCCAATGTAAATGCCTCATTTAGCAGCTCATCTGTTTCCAGCTCGCCACCCAATGCGCGGCTTACCGATGCACATGCATCAATATCAACACCATTATCCCCATCGATCAGAACCAGGACTTTTCTGCGCGTATCTGTGCCTTTAATCACTACATCCACCAGATAATATGAATCATCTGGCAAATGATTTTGAGCAAGCTGTGCAATATGTTCTTTTAGTTCCATCTTTTTGAGAAATAAAAGAGGGGACTTGGTGTCCCCTCTTTTGGTTTCTGAATATTTCGATGCAAAAATAAGTGATTTGTACTTGAAATCAAATATCAAGAGCTTTTTGAGTGTTTATTTCTTTCTTCGAGCACCTTAACTACGTCTGTTAGCTGCATTCCTTTTGCCTTTAGCAAGATCAAATAATGAAAAAGGAGGTCGGCTGCTTCGTTTACAAACAGTTCACCATTGGAGTCTTTGGCTTCAATAACGAGCTCAACGGCTTCTTCACCTACTTTTTGCGCCACTTTGTTGATTCCTTTTTCAAAAAGGCCGCTGGTATAAGAGGCTGTATCTGGCTCTGCATATCGTTGGTTAATAATTGATTCTAATTGGTGAAGAAACTCATAAGAAGAGGTATTCTTTTCATTCCAACAGGTATCTGAACCGGTGTGGCAAACCGGCCCCGTAGGCTCTGCCTGAATTAAAAGAGTATCTGAGTCACAATCTACCGCTACACTTTTAAGCAATAAAAAATTGCCACTGGTTTCCCCTTTAGTCCATAGCTCGTTCCTGGAGCGACTGAAGAAAGTTACTTTTCCTGTCTCATTGGTTAAGCGAAGGGCTTCCTCATTCATATAACCAAGCATAAGAACGGTTTTCGTGTTTGCATCTTGAATAATGGCTGGAGCCAGTCCGGTAGTTGGGTCGTAATTTATCTTCATAATCAGATTATTTTAAGCTGTACGCTTTCAAAAATTCATCAAATTCTTGCTGAAATGTTTTTAGGGAATGGTGTTGCTTTTGCGTTTTAATATATTGAAACACTTTTTCTTGTTGTGATTCACTAACTGAATAGGCTGCATAGCCAGTTTGCCAGGCAAATTTTTGAGGAATTAAATTTTGTTCATTGATAAAATGGGAAGTGCTTCCTTTTACCTGTTTCACTATTTCTGTAACCGACTTTTGAGGGTTAAGCAAAAACAAGCAATGCACGTGATCTGGCATCCCATTAATAATCCTCACGGGACAGCCTATTTGTTTTAATTGTTCACGCATGAATTTGTAAACCTTGTGCTCAATTTCCGGTTTTATAAGAGGCTGTCGCTCTTTAGTGGCCCAAATGGTATGAAGCCATATTCTGTTAAAGGAGTGCGGCATACTAACTAATCTTTATTAAACCGTTGAAACGGTTTGCAGTTATTTGTTTTCTTCATAGCCATCGGTTTAAACCGATGGCTATGAAATTTTCATTTGTAATTTAATGGTTTTAACCATTTATTGTGTAATACGTCATAATCGTATGGTAATTCCTTGTTGTTGCAGTGTTGTTTTTAATTCGGGAATGCTGATTTCATTGAAATGAAAAATGCTTGCAGCCAAGGCTGCATCCGCTCCGCTTGTAATAAAAGTATCTACAAAATGGCTAATGGTGCCTGCACCTCCCGAAGCAATAACGGGAACATTCACCAATTGCGTTAATTGATTTAATGCCTCATTGGCAAACCCCTGCTTGGTTCCATCGTGATCCATTGACGTAAAAAGCAATTCACCCGCTCCCAGTTCTACGGCCTGCTTTGCCCAATCAATCAAATCCAGCTCTGTGGGTTGTTTTCCACCAACAAGGTGGACAATCCATTTCCCTTCAATTTGTCTGGCATCAATAGCCACCACAACACATTGATTGCCAAAGGCATTTGCCAATTCTTTAATAAGTTGTGGATTTCGAACTGCTGCTGAATTTACACTTATCTTATCCGCTCCGGCCAAAAGAAGCTCACGGGCTTCCTCCACAGTGGTAATACCTCCACCTACTGTAAAGGGAATATTAATTCGTTGCGCTACCCTTCGCACCAGGTCTACCAATGTTTTTCGCTTTTCCTCTGTTGCCGAAATATCCAGAAACACCAACTCGTCTGCTCCTTGTTCTGAATATAAAGCTGCCAGTTCCACAGGATCGCCTGCATCGCGAAGGTTCACGAAATTGGTGCCCTTTACGGTTCGCCCATTCTTTATGTCCAGGCAGGGAATGATTCGCTTAGTCAACATAAGCTTCTAACTGTTTTAATCTAATTCTGTTTTCATAAATGGCCTTGCCAATAATGGCTCCTTCGAGGCCTGCTTTTGCCAGCAGACCCAGCTCCTCAAATGAGGTAACACCTCCACTTGCAATCCAATTTATTTTAGGAAATTGATTTATCAATTGTTGGTAAAGGGCAATGGCGCTTCCTTCAAGGGTTCCGTCCCTGCTAATGTCCGTACAAATCACATTTCGTATTCCCTTTTGCTGGTACTTATTTACAAACCCTTCCAACTCAATTTGCGTGATTTCCTGCCAACCATTTACCGCAATTTTACCATTATCGACATCTGCCCCCAAAATGATTTTATCAGGGCCAAACTGTTCTATCCACCCCTCAACCAATTCAGGGCTCTTAACCGCAATGCTACCCAGAGATACTTGCTTTGCACCCAACTCAAAAGCCATTTTAATGGCTTCTTCCGATTTTAATCCACCACCAAAATCAATAGTCAAATTAGTGTTGG
>JAGQYJ010000175.1 GCA_020436145.1 Cyclobacteriaceae bacterium
TGAAAAGGATAACCAATTATTGAAGAAGTTGGTAGAAAAGCATGTTGAGACAACAGGTTCAGCAAAGGGAAAAGAATTACTGACAAACTGGGATAAGGAATTGAAACGGTTTATTAAGGTAATGCCACGAGATTATAAGGCCGTATTGCAGAAACGAGAAAAACCCGAACCATCCAAAATCTGACAGTCTAAAATCTAACATCTAACAATCTAACATCTAACAATATGGGTAAACCAACAGGGTTTTTGGAGATACAACGAAAGGACATTGAAGATGCCAAGCCAACTGAGCGCATTAAAAACTGGGAGGAGTTTCATATTCCTATGAAGGACAATGAGATTCAGTCGCAGGCTTCGCGCTGTATGGATTGTGGCGTTCCGTTTTGCCATACAGGGGCGATGCTGCCCAGTGGAGCGTCCGGTTGTCCGGTGTATAACCTTATTCCCGATTGGAACGACATGCTCTACAAAGGCTATTGGAAAGAAGCTCTAAAGCTGTTGCTTAAGACCAACAACTTTCCAGAGTTCACAGGCCGTGTGTGCCCGGCTCCTTGCGAAGGCGCTTGTGTGTTGGGTATCAATGAACCGCCCGTTACCATTAAAAATCATGAGTATTCCATTATTGAGCATGCCTTTAAAAACGGTTGGATAAAAGCCAACCCACCAGAAACAAGAACGGGCAAGAAGGTAGCTGTAGTAGGTTCCGGCCCTGCCGGACTGGCTGCTGCGGACGAGCTTAACAAAATGGGACATACCGTAACGGTATATGAGCGAGCTGACCGTGTAGGTGGATTGTTGATGTACGGCATTCCTAACATGAAGCTGGATAAGGAGGAGGTTGTGAACCGCAGATTGAAGATTATGGAAGAGGAAGGGGTAACGTTTGTGACTGGTGTAGAAGTAGGCAAGGATGTGCCTGTTGAAAAGCTTCAAAAAGAAAACGATGCCATTGTGTTAGCTCTGGGATCTACCATTCCAAAAGACTTACCTGTGGAAGGTCGTGACCTGGAAGGTATCCATTTTGCGATGGATTTCCTTACCAAAAACACCAGGAGTCTGTTGGACTCTGATCATAAAGATGGTAACTACATCAATGCCGAAGGCAAACATGTGGTGGTAATTGGTGGTGGCGATACGGGCACCGATTGTGTGGCTACTTCGTTACGCCATAAGTGTGCTTCCATTACCCAATTAGAAATACTACCCAAACCACCGGAAACCCGTGCAGAGAACAACCCGTGGCCGGAATACCCTAAAACGTACAAGCTGGATTACGGACAGGAAGAAGCGGAAGCGGTGCAAGGTGCCGACCCTCGCCAATACTCGGTTATGACCAAACGGTTTATTGGCGAAGGTGGAAAAGTAACGGCCGTTGAAACTGTACAAATAGAATGGGTAACTAAAGAGGGCCGTTTTGTGCCTCAGGAAATTGCAGGAACCGAAAAAACCATACCTGCCGATGTGGTATTACTAGCAATGGGCTTTACAGGCCCTGAAAAACAATTGCTGGAGCAATTGGAGTTGGCTAGCGATACCCGAGGAAACATTGCCGCTGAGTATGGCCAGTTTACAACCAATGTACCAGGCGTATTTGCTGCAGGCGATTGTCGCAGAGGCCAAAGCTTAGTGGTATGGGCAATAAACGAAGGCAGGGCAGTGGCGAAGGAGTGTGATGGGTTTTTAAATAGTTTATAAAATACTACACTAGTTCATGTAATGTATCCAGGGCTTCTCCAACCGCCATATTAAATGTAAAAAATGTGAGAGCATATATAAAGCCTAGACCACCAATTGCCCACATGAAATCCTCACTGTTAGCTGGGCTAGAAATCCCTAGAAAAATCAGGAAAAAGCAAAATACAGATAAAAAAATATAATGAAAGGTATGTAGTTTTAGAACAATAGATACTGTTGAGCCACTGGAGGTTGATACTATGGTACCTTTAATTGTTGAATTAAAATTATTTCTATAATTCAACCTCTTTCTAACCCAAAACTTACCACTCGTTTTATTAATTGCTCCAGTAAATTTCCCCTTATTTTTTGTGGTAAGTTCTTCAATTAAATCAAGGTTAGTTATCTCATCCGTAATCCTCTGAATTAATTCATCTTTTGAGAGATTACTTTCAATTTCGTACTTGGCATAAGGGAAGTAAAAAACTTTGGCCATGTTAAAAAACAACTCATTTGATGCTCCGAATATACGATTTCCGAATAACATAAACGCTTGCAAAACAACAAACCCCCTCAACGTTACTCAGAGGGGCATCTAGAAGGAATATATTTATGAATGACCCGTGGAGTCTCCTTCCATAAGATTCCACGGCTTGATAGCCCACTTGCCAAACACAAGAAGCCTCAGAATGACGGTTTTGTTGTTTGGTGAGTCTAAACCTCCACGTGTTCAAACACATAAAACAACTCTGAAGCAATCTGCATAGAGCGTTCATCGTATTTAGCTGCTTCCTGTGGAGTGTTATCAAATTCTTTGGGGTCGTCATACAAAAGCGCAATACGCTTTTCCGTTCCCGGAATAAACGGGCAATTTTTATCTGCATGGGAGCAGGTCATCACCGCAGCAAAATGGGTGGTGGGGTTTACCGGGTCATCATACAATTTAGAGAAGGCAATAATCGGTTGGCTGATTTCAGAATGATAAAAAGAATAAACAGGGTTGCTATCCCCTTTGGAAGCAACCTTGAAACCGCTTCGCTCGATGGAAGCTACTGCTCGTGGATTAAATTCCGTCACTTCCACTCCTCCCGAATTGCACTTGACTGGAACGCCAAAATAATCTGCTGCCGTTTGTGCCCATATCTGTGCAAACTGGCTCCTGCGTGAGTTGTGGGTACATATAAAGTTAAGGTGCACTTCCTTCCGGTTGTTCACCTTTTCCTGAATGTAGTTTACCAACTCCTGCAGCACTTGTTTACGTTCTTCAGGAATGGGCCGTTGCCTGGCCCTTTCTATGGTTTTTGAAAGTTCTGGAAGTAACAAGATCATTAGTTCTTTGTTTTAATAAAAAAATAGCCCCTCCATAGAAGGGACTATTTACTGACCGATTAGCTACAGCACCCTGGCTCGCAGCAGTCTTCTTTTTCCTGCAATTCAGAAAGGCTAACTTTTGGTTTATCTTTCTTTTCACCTGGCTTTTCTGCATAGACTGTAATGCTGAAAATACCGGTTCCTCCTTTATTAAATGCTGCTACTTCTTCCGCAGAAAGATATTTCGATAAAATATCGTCAGGAATGTGGATGGGTTTTTCTTTTTGCAAAGCAATATTGGTAAAGCCTGTGTCTTCAATCTGTTGCAGGTAGTCATTCTTTTGAATGGCCCCAGCCACACAGCCCGCATACATTTCTGCATCACCACGCAAGGCATCCGGTAAGTCGCCTACCAATACAATATCCG
>JAGQYJ010000176.1 GCA_020436145.1 Cyclobacteriaceae bacterium
AACACTCTGAGCCGGAGCATCTGATGAAGTAGCTGCTTTTGCAGGAACACCTTCGCTTATCTCGATGGTGCATATAAGGTCGCCTATTTTAAGTGTATCACCTTCCTTGGCCACAGGATGTAAAATCCCCGTTCCTTCCGCAGGTAACTCGAAAGTGGCTTTGTCAGAGTCAATCTCCGCAATCACATCGTCCAACTCCACAAAATCACCCTCCTCTTTTACCCAGGAAGACAAGGTTACTTCTGTAATGGATTCGCCTACTTCAGGTACTCTCATCTCAACGGTTTCACCGATTGGTTTGGGAGCTGAAACTACAGTTGGCTCAGCCTTTTTAGATTCAGCCGGTGCTTCTTTGGGAGCCTGTTCAGAAACAGGTGTGGCTTTGGCCTCACCTTCTTCAATGGTACACACAATAGCTCCAATTTCCACGGTTTCTCCTTCCTGAACTTTTATTTTGAGAATACCTGCCGCTTCTGCATTTAGCTCAAAAGTGGCTTTTTCTGATTCCAGTTCGCAAAGCACTTCATCCATTTCTACATAATCTCCATCTTTTTTCAGCCATGAAGACAGTGTTACTTCACTTATGGATTCGCCTACTTGCGGTATTTTAATGTCAAGACTCATGATTGTATATCTTAAATGTCAAAAGCGGTTTCTATGATTTCATTTTGTTCTGCTTCATGCATCTTGGCATAACCGGTAGCAGGCGAAGCACTTGGTTTACGAGCAATAATGTGCATGGTACATGAGTGATATGTTCTTAGCACAAATGCCCAATAACCCATATTGGATGGTTCCTCCTGAACCCAAAAAACCTTTGGATTATTGTATGCCTTCAGGATGTCATCTAACTGAATATCAGGGAACGGGTACAATTGCTCAATTCTAATAATGGCCACATCCTTTCTCTTTTTCTTTTGTTGTTCTTCTTTAAGATCATAGAATATCTTACCTGAGCAAACAAGAGCACGTTTCACCTTTTTAGGATCAACATAATCATCTGCTATCAACTCCCTGAAATTACCCTTGGTGAATTCTGAAACCGGAGACACAACTTTAGGGTGGCGCAACAATGATTTGGGAGACATTACGATCAATGGTTTTCTAAATGGCCATGCCAACTGTCTTCTTATCAAATGAAAAAAGTTAGAAGGCTCCGTAACATTTGCCACAATAATATTATACTCTGCCGCCATCTGAAGATAGCGTTCAGGTCTTGCACTGGAGTGTTCGGGCCCCTGGCCTTCATACCCGTGCGGAAGTAACATCACCAAACCATTCATACGTTGCCACTTCGACTCGGATGGAGCAATGAACTGATCGACCATTACCTGGGCTCCATTGGCAAAATCACCAAATTGTGCTTCCCAAATTACCAGGGCATTGGGGTTGGCCATAGCATAACCAAACTCAAAGCCCAGTACGGAAAATTCTGCTAATAGTGAATTATAAATATTGAATTTAGACTGCTTCTCATCTATAAAATTCAGACTGTTATACGATTCGTTGGTTTCGGCATCGTGTAATACGCTATGTCGGTGCGAGAAAGTGCCTCGCTGAACATCCTGCCCTGAGAAACGTATAGTATGCCCGTCAAGAAGTAGCGAGCCATAGGCTAAAAGCTCTGCACCTGCCCAGTTCAGCATTTTGTCTTTGAAAAACATTTCTTCACGCTGTTTCAGTTGTTTTTCAATCTGCTTGATGGGCTTAAAACCTTCCGGTATTTTGGTTAGTGCTTTGCCTACCTTATCAATTACCGCTTGTTTTATGGAAGTGTCCGGTGATTTATCAAAATCAGCAGGATTAGACCGTCTAAGGTTCTTCCACTCTTCTTCAAGAGGTGAAAACTTGTATGGTAGTGGCTTCTGTTTTACAAGATTTAACCTGTCCTGAAGTTCAGCGCGAAAAGCATTATCCATACGTTTGGCTAGCTCTGCATCTACTTCACCTCGACTTATCAGTGCTTTATTATATACCTCTCTCGGGTTTGGGTGCTTTGAGATTAAATTGTACAAATGAGGCTGGGTAAACTTTGGTTCATCACTTTCGTTGTGTCCATGCCTTCTGTAGCAAACCATATCAATAAAAATATCCCGGTTGAATTTTTCACGAAATTCTGCAGCCGTTTGTACACAGTAAACCACCGCTTCAGGATTATCTCCATTTACATGAAGCACAGGAGCATCCACAATCTTGGCAACATCAGAGCAGTAAATGCTTGACCTGGCATCTTCAAAATTAGTGGTAAACCCTACCTGGTTATTGATAATAAAATGTATGGTTCCTCCGGTGTGATAACCATCCAGCATTGACATTTGCGTTACTTCGTAACCAATTCCCTGCCCGGCAATAGCAGCATCTCCGTGAATCAAAACAGGAAGTACCTTATCAAAATCTTTATTGTATTGCCCCTCTGCCTTTGCCCTGGCAAAGCCTTCTACCACCGGATTCACTGCTTCCAGGTGTGACGGATTAGGAGCCAACTTAAGGTCAACTCTTTTCCCACTTTCCGTAACAATCTGGCTGGAGTATCCCATATGATATTTTACATCACCGTCTCCCATTGTCATATCAGGAAGAACCGAACCCTCAAACTCATTGAAAACCTGCTCGTAAGTTTTTCCCATTATGTTCACCAGCACATTCAAGCGTCCACGATGCGCCATCCCAATTACTATTTCCTCGACCCCAAGGTCGGCACTTCTATTAATTAAGGCATCCAGTGCAGGTATGGTACTTTCTCCTCCTTCCAGCGAAAATCGTTTCTGACCTATGTACTTTGTGTGGAGAAAGTTTTCAAAAACAACAGCCTCATTCAACTTACTTAAAATTCTTTCCTTTTCCTTATGTGAGGGATTAAAATGCAGTGCATCGTGCTCAACCTTTTGTTTGAACCAATCCAGCATTTCCGGATCCCTGATATACATGTACTCAAAGCCAATAGTGCCTGCATAGGTTGCTTTCAAGGCTTCTACTATTTTTTGCAGGGTAGCCCGCCCAATTCCAATTACATTACCTACCTCAAATTCTGTATTCAGATCTGCTTCGGACAATCCATGATCTTCTAACGATAGTCTTGCTTTTCTATCTAGCCTTTTCCGTACCGGGTTTGTATTTGCTTCAAGGTGCCCCCTTGTACGGTAGGCATGAATTAAATTTCTTACATTAAGTTCTTTAGAATCTACTTCTGTTGGTTGCCCATTTCCACTCTGCCCCTCCGGCAGGTGAGCATATTTCTGCAATGAAAACTCAAAGCCCTCAAAAAAGCGTTGCCAGCTTTCATCAACAGAGGATGGGTCATTCTTGTATGAAGTATACACTTCATCAAGATAATTGCCAGCACACGTCTGAACTAGTCACGGTGTCTC
>JAGQYJ010000177.1 GCA_020436145.1 Cyclobacteriaceae bacterium
TTGCCCCCTCAAACATGGAACTCATTGAAACATCAGCAGTCGTATTTATAATCCAGCTATTAAGATTTTGGTTAAAAGAAGTGGCCCCCAAAAACATAAAATTGAACACAGTAACATTGCCCAGTTTATCAAACCATGTATCCAACGGCTGGTTAAACAAAGATGCATCGCGGAAAAGACCACTCATATTGGTTACACTGCTTACATCCCAACTACTTATATCATTATTAAAAGAAGTTGTACCTCTTAACATGGTTGACATGTTAGTCACGCCTGATAAATCAGGAGCATCAGATGCAGGAATGGTCAGGTTTGAACAACCATAAAATGCAGCACCCATGGAGGTCCATGGGTTTGAGCCCCATTGTTCAACAGTCAATATTTTCTCCTTATCCCCTCCATTATTGAAGTAAATGCGGGGGAATAGTCCATCAATTTCAACCTGGTAAATGTCCCCATTTGTCAAACCAGTTATTGTATAGCTGCTTGTTATTGAAGAGGATGAACCATCTCCAATACCGGCATTGGTAAGGTTGGTCCAGGTAATATTGTAATCATATGTTTCGCTACTAAATGTAGGAATGGTAATTTCAGTATCATCCGTTACCCAGGTGGTTACAAACTGGGCCTGTGCTTTTAGGCTTGCCATAAAAACAATGAGAATGACAATCCAACCAACTTTTTTAAATAAAATAAATTTCTTCATGGCCGGTGATTAAAAAAAGCGTTGAAAAATACTTTGATGACTGAAAATGGCAAGATCGGCACTAAGCATAATTTCATGTGTTAGTAGTCCATTCCCTTCAGTGCCATTACTGAGCATTTCAAATGAGTAGCCTATTTTGTATGCATTCATAAACTCAAACTGGGCCATTAAACCATAGGTATTGAAGTTTCGGGTAAATGCTCCAACCCAAAGCTGGTTTATAAGTAATGCACTTACATTTATATCGGCAGATAGGGGAGCTCCTTTCACTCCTTTTAGCAGCACCATGGGTTTTAGCTTTATGGTGGGACTAACTTGCACAACATAACCTCCGGTTATGTAAAAGTGTCGTTCATACACCGTATTAATATTCCCTGATTCAAACTTGCTGTTGATAAGCCTTGGTACAGAAAACCCAACAAAATAGTGGTCCGACATAAACGAAACCCCTGCCCCAAAATTCACTTTCGTTACGGACTCCGTGTTTCCCTGAAAGAACGGGTCATCAGATACTTTCAGATTAAGAGAAGAATCATCTACCTTAACTGTCATAAAACCCGTTTGAAGTCCAAATGAAAAGGTTTTGTCTGCCTGTTGAATTTTATAGGAATAGCTTAGCTGCCCTTGGGTGTTTTTATTGGTGCCCAACTCATCGTTAATAAGAGCCGCTCCTAAACCCACTTTTCCACCCACTAGTGAGGTTGAAGCAGTAAAGGTGTAAGTCTTTGGTCCTCCTTCAAATCCCTGCCACTGAAATCTCGAATTCAATGTAACATTTGCATTATTATTAATTCCTGCATAGGAGGGGTTAAAAGCCAATTGATTAAACATATATTGACTTGTGAGTGGGTCCTGTTGTGCTTTTGCAATTCCTATACCAAGGAATACAAAGAGCAACAACCCACCGCCTGCGTGGGTTAAGCATTTCATAGTTTTGGTTATTCTAAATTCAGGAATAACAAATATACTATCTGCAACTTAAACTAGGCTGTTAGTAAGGTTTGTTTATAATAAATTAATATGAATGGCCTATTGCCTGATAAATCTTCTTCCTTTAATTCCGATATCCGTCTGTATTTGGAACAGATACAGACCTTTGTCCAAATCAGATATATCAATGTAAAATTGATTTTGGTTTATTTTTGAAACAGCTGGTAACAGTACTTTACCCAAGCCATCTATAATCCTGATTTCAATTAATTCTTCATCAGGGTCGGTTATCAGAGTAACATAGCTCCCTGCTCCAGGATTTGGAAATACGGAAGGCAACTGGTTGGAATCGAGTCCGGAAGATCGCACTAAGATAATCGTGGAATACTGACTTGAGCCATTGAAGTCAACCTGTTTCAAACGATAATACTGAATACCTTCGATTGGTTCATAATCAGCAAATGAGTAAGTTTCACCCAAACTTGAAGTTCCTGTTCCTTTTACCCTACCAATAGCCTGAAAGCTATTACCGTCAATTGATTTCTGAACTTCAAAATAGTCATTGTTCAGCTCTGAAGCGGTTTGCCAATTCAATAAAACAGAGCTAATCCTTAAAGTTCCAGTAAAGGAAACAAGTTCTACAGGTAAGGCATTTACCATATTACTCATAGATCCAAATGCAAATGGACTGAAACTACTTACGTTTTGAACTGTAATTGAACCTGGATCTGTAAAGCTGATGGCGTCCTGCCCAAGATTTTCCCATTCAGAACCGGTATAATGAGCAATTTGAAGGTCTGCAGCATCGTCAATATCGCTTCTTGTTTGGTCCTTCCAATAAAGTGTAATATCTGCATTCGAGGAAGTTCCTGTATTGCTTAAATTCCAATATTCCAGTCCGCTAATATTATTTAAGTCACCATTTGGATCGGGAGATTTTAGCGTTGTATTATTGGTAGGTTCCACTTCAAAGTATTCAGCTGTAAATTCCGTGGCAGCATCTCCTGTTAAGTTTGCAATAGAAATAGGTTGCCAAAAATTATTATCCCCTACAGGAAACTCGAAAGGTGTGTTTCCAATTTTCTTGATTGGACCATCTACAAAACTATTAATTGAAGCACCTGTTGTTGAAGCACCTGCAGCCAACGTAAGTAGATTGCCTGATGTAGATTTTAACTCCCCATCAGTTAGGGTAAGTGTTCCTGTTACAACCACATTACCCCCTAGCGAAACCTGAGGAGTGGTAATTCTGGAGTTATTGATTGTAAGGTTTTCATAGCTAATTACATCACCTGTTCCGCTACCATCTGTTGATGCAACAGTTTGCAGATTATCTGAGCTATTATAATGTACTGTTGAACTTCCTGAACTTGATAAAATGCCATAAGCTGGGCTTCCTTGCAAAACGTCACCGTTCAAATACAGATTTGCGGCACTTTGCAAATCAAGTTCAACCAGATTATCTGAGGACGCTGTAAAGGATAAATCATTTGTAACAGTAGCATCAGAGTTGCTAATGCTTAAAGTGGTTTTGGGACCACCTGTGTTACTAAGTACAAGGTCGTTACCAATGGTTACATTCGACCCGGTACTGAAAGTGAGTGTATTGTCTCCAGTTCCGGCTGTTGAATAAATGCCGAAATCATTATCTACATTCAGGGTTGTACCAGACGCAATAATTGAAAGTATTGATGT
>JAGQYJ010000178.1 GCA_020436145.1 Cyclobacteriaceae bacterium
GATGATGGGCTTATACTTGGTTACTAATTCCATTTTATCTCGGTTTTGGCAACTAAGATACATGGAATCCATGAGATAATTAAACAAAGTTGTGCCATGAATAATGGCCTTCGAAACGACAGACTTCTGGCCCAATCCAGCCCTGCTTGCCTGGAGTTAGCTTCTTACTATATCAGCAGAAAATCTACTTTGTTGGCACCAATATCCCTTCGTTTATCAGATTGCCCACAATACCTCTTGCATAGGAATTGGCAAAGCTTTCTACCGTACTGGGATCGACCGTTTTCGTTTGCTGAGACCACACCAGCTTACCCGATTCTACATCCCAGATGTTGGTTTCGATGTACACCTCCTGAGAAGTTTCGTAATGGCCCGGCTGGTACACATTTCCGTACATATAAGGGTAATAGGTATAGAAAGACCCATAATACCCGTATGCCATAGGAGAATAATAGGCGCTGCTTCCCTGTACGTATCTTGTTTTTTCCTTCTTATCAATGAGGCCCATCGTCATTACACAATCAAATCCATTCTTTTCCAGTACGGCCTTGGCATCGTCTATATTATTGGGCAATGCCTTGCGGTCAGGGGGAGCAATATCAGAACCGGAAACGGATGCAATCCCTTTAACATTCAAAAAATAGGCTACCTCATCTTCAACGGTAGCACGTACAGATACATTGTCTGACAATCCCCAAACCAATAGCTTTTTATAGGGTTTGGCCTCAAAGTCCGGGCTCTTCCATGTTGCTACCTTGTGGGTGGAAGAACAACTGAATAGCCCCAATAAGATTACTGCTAAAAGTAAATGATTGCGTTTCATAGGTTCCCGAATTTTTGAATTATTTGGATGAAGGAAGGAGCAATCCTTTGCCTGTAAGTTCACTAACAACCGACCTGGCATAGGAATTGGCCAGTTTGTCAACGGAGCCAACATCGGATGACTTCGACTGTCCTGACCACATTAATTTACCGGTGCTTACATCCCATAAGTTTGTTTCCAGGTACACCACTGTGGAAGAAGAGTAGTACCCCGGCTGATACACAGCTCCATACATATGCGGGTAATATCCATAAAATGAACCGTAGTACCCATAGGACATAGGGTTATAGTATCCGGAACCCTGCACGTAATGTGTTTCCTCCTTCACATCAATAAGCCCCACCGTTAGCACGGCCTCATAGCCGCCTTTGGTAAGTTTTTCTTTCAAAACCTCCTTATCTTTCGGGATCGCATTGCGATCCGCGGGTAAAATATCAGAACCGGAAACTCCGTTTATTCCTTTTACCTGTAAAAAATGTGTGGTTTCATCTTCAACCGTTCCCCTGGCTGCCGCGTTATCGGACAAAGCCACAACAAGAACTTTCTTATATGATTTTCCTGAATATTCAGGGTCTTTCCATGTAGCAGAAAACTTAGTGCCCATGCATCCGCTTAAAAGCAGGGCTGTCAGTATAGTTAATGTGTAAAGTTTTTTCATTTATGGTCTTCTTTTTTTAGCTGTTTTTCAAATTTAACTCCTCCAAAGGCATACAGATAAATAACCCTTGAATACCTGAATAAGAATGGCAATAATACAATATTCAGGAAAATAATAACGGTTAGATATACTTCAAATGCCGGGTCTCCGAAAACAAAATACAGTATGAGCCAGACATTTACGACCATGGCCACGATCATGGCATAGGAAATATACATGGCACCATGAAAAAATCCGGGTTCGCGATCAAAGCGTAATCCGCATTCAGAGCATATCTGATGAAATTTAATGAATTTGGACAGTTGCCACCACTTGTACTGGAACATATCACCCTGATGGCACCGGGGGCATTTGGCATGGAGCATAGCCAGGCCCAAAGAATCGATTTTGGTATCCATAGATTAAAAAATAAACGACAAATTTAAGGATTCATCTCCACTCCGTCAATCACCACGGTTTCTATCGAATCGCTGCCAAAGGCATAGGGTATGTAATCAATGGATGGTATTGCTTTGGTAATGATCACACTACCTGCTTTACCACGGGTTATGCTGCCATGTGTTTCGAGCAGATCCATGGCATAGGCGCTGTTCATGGTAGCCGCATTGATAGCTTCCTGGGGTGTCATTTTCATTTGCACGCAGGCTAGCGACAACATGAGGGGCATTTTACCACATGGGGCGCTTCCGGGGTTATAATCTGTAGCCAGGGCCAATGGAAGCCCGGCTTCAATCATTTGCCTTGCAGGCGGATAAGCTGATCTGAGGAAGAAAGCAGCACCCGGCAAGGCAGTCGGCATTGTGGTAGAACCGGTCAATACATCGATTTCCTCCTGCCCCATGCTCTCCAGGTGATCTACACTCAACGCATTGGTTTTAACCCCTACCTGAACACCTCCTGAAATCTTGAGCTGGTTTGCATGTATCTTTCCCTTCAGTCCAAAGCTCTGGCCCGCTTTTACAATCCGTTCGGTTTCTACCGGTGTGAAAAAACCTTCTTCGCAAAACACATCTATATAGTCAGCCAGCTTTTCTTCAGCCACCCTGGGCAGCATTTGGTTGATCACCAAATCAATGTATTCATTGCGGTCAGTATATTCTTTGGGGATAGCATGAGCACCCAGAAAAGTGGTTTTTACCGTAAGCGGAGTTTCTCTTCCTATTCTTTTGGCCACCCTCAACATTTTCAGCTCATCTTCAACGGTAAGCCCATAGCCACTTTTTATCTCCACACAGGCAGTACCAAACCCAATAAGTTCATACGCTCTTTTCAAGGTAGATTGGAATAACTCTTCTTCTGTGGTATTCTGGAGTTTCTTGGCTGAATTTAAGATTCCTCCTCCCTTCTTCGCTATCTCAGCGTAGGACAACCCTTTTATTTTATCCACAAACTCCTCTTCGCGGCTGGCTGCAAATACAAGGTGGGTATGTGAGTCCACAAACGCTGGAAGTACATATTTACCCGTGGCATCTATGGTTTTAAAGCTCACATCGGGAACTTCTGTCATTGGGCCAAAATCAGTGATTCTGCCTTCTTCGATGAGCAGATAGGCATTTGTAAGGGAAGGCAAGGAAGCCATATCGTTACCTGCTACCCAATGCAATGCATCCTCGCCCCTGCG
>JAGQYJ010000017.1:0-2706 GCA_020436145.1 Cyclobacteriaceae bacterium
GGCATCAGGCCCGTCCTCAGCTTTTATCTGATTGAATTTGTTAACAATAAAATCATACGCTTCATCCCAGGTGGCTTCTTCAAATGCACTATTACGTTTAATCAATGGTGTACGTACCCGATCCGCATGGTTATAGAATTTAAACGCATATCTGCCTTTCAAGCAGGTGTGCCCTTGATTTACCTCTGCATCATACGGTGCGGTTATACTAACCACTTCGTTATCTTTCACTGCTACATCCAGGTTGCAACCCACTCCACAATAGGTGCAAACGGTGCGAACTGTTTCTGTAGCATCGTTGAATTTAGAATTGAACACATCGGTAATTGCACCTGTTGGACAGGCCTGGCTACAGGCACCACACGACACACAATCCGATTCGGCAAAGCCCTCATTCATTCCCATGGTAACCGTATTGTCGAATCCTCTACCTGTCATGGTTAGCACCATTTCACCTTGTACCTCATCACAAGCGCGGATACAACGATAGCAATTGATACAAGCAGAAAGCTCAGCTCGCATATAAGGATGCGCTGCATCCTTTTCCCTTTCTAAATGGTTTTTACCTTCGGCATAACGGACATCCTCAGGGCTAATATCTAATCCAAGAGCAACTTTCTTCAGTTCATTTTGATTGGGGTTGTCCGTAGCAAATTTCTCAGCAGGATAATCGGTAAGCACCAGCTCCACAATATTCTTACGAAGCTTTTTAAGCTTATCAGTATGCGTAAAGATATAACTATCCTTCATTACAGGTGTATGGCATGAAGCCTGCACCTTGGTAGGCCCATTTTGTTGCAAAGCGACCTCTACACTGCAAACCCTGCAGGAGCCAAAAGGTTTTAGATTGGGGGCATCGCATAAAGTTGGAACAGGCTCTTCCCCCATATTCCTTCTGAGGAAATTAAGGATGGTTTCACCTTTTTCAAGCTCAAAAGGTTCGTTGTTGATATAGGCTATTGTCGGTTGTCCGTTTTCCATAATTGTCTTCTCAGATTAAGCAATTAACTCCTCCCTAAAATACTGAAGTGCATTTTTTACTCCCAATGGCAAGCCTCCGCCCAAAGCACACAGCGACCCCAATTCCATTGTTTCCAGCAAGTCATTAAGAAGTTCTTCATTCAATGGCTCACCATTCCTTGCCCGTGCAAACATCTCTTTTCCTCTTACAGACCCGATACTACAGGGGAAGCATTTACCACACGATTCAGCAGCGGTAAATTCAAAGAGGTGCTCAACATATTTCAACATAGAAAAATCCTGAGGAATTGAAACTACACTTGCATGCCCCAGTAAGAACCCGCCACTTTGAAAGCTTTCAAAATCAATGGTTAATTCATCTATTTTATTAACAGGCACAATTCCGCCCAATGGACCTCCTATATGTAAAGCTTTTACATCAGATTTAAAACCTCCACCAAATGTGTTTACCACTTCTCTCAGTGGTGTTCCCATTTCTACTTCGTACATGCCAGGCGTATTGAAATACGAATCGAGGCAAACCAGCTTTGTCCCCGAAGATTTATCCGTTCCTAATTTGGCATAAGCTTCGCCCCCATTTTGTATAATCCAGGGAACCGCTGCCAGTGTCTCCACATTGTTGACAACGGTTGGTTTCCCAAACAAGCCCTCCTGGGTTGGGTACGGTGGACGCACACGCACCTCTGGGCGCTGGCCTTCAATGGAAGAAAGTAAGGCGGTTTCCTCTCCGCAGATATAAGCTCCGGCACCTTCAATTATCTTAAAAGTGAAATCAAAATCAGTTTCGCCAATTTGCTTACCGTTCATGCCAATTTTTGTCAACTCATCAATAGCGTTTTGAGTGATCTCAATAGCTTCAGGATATTCGGCACGTAAGTATACCACTCCTCGATTGGCACCAATAGCCAAACCGCCCATCATAATGCCAAATAGCACCGAGTAAGGCTGCACCTCCAAAAGGTATCGGTCCGAATAAGCCCCTGGGTCTCCTTCATCGGCATTGCACACTATAAACTTTTGATCGGCTCCGGTATTCTTACACGATCCCCACTTTACTCCCATTGGAAAACCTGCTCCTCCACGTCCACGAATATTAGCTTTCTTCACCTCATCCAACACTTTATCAAAACCCATTCCTGCAGCTTTAAGAAACAAGTTTTTAAACTCTTCTGCATTCAAAGGCACTCCGGTCAATACCGGAGTGTCAACATTAGCATCAACGTTATACTTCTCCAATCCACTTGGACTGGTTTTTACAATTTCATTAAGGTTATTGATGGCATCGCCTGAGTAATTATGTCCACCAATATGAAAAGCACTGTTCTCGTGGCATCGGCCTAAGCAGCACATATGACCTATTTTATCCTCTGAAAACTCAGTCGAAAGTTGAGCATGCACCTTATCCTGTGTACCGGCAACCAGGCATGCAGAGCCATTACACACATAGGCTTTTTTGCCTTTGTTTTCCTTATTTAGAAAATCGTAAAAAGAGGCTGCGCCATAGGTTATGGCATTACCCATCAAATATTCCCAGGCCAGGTCACGCAATTTCTCATCAGTAGGCGTTCCCTCAACTTTAGACGATTGAACCAATTGCTCAAACAGGTTTTCGTCCAACCCTTTCCTTCCTGATAATGCACTTAAATTTTCAGACATAGACTAACATTTTGCGTGTTTTTCTAATGGATTTGGGAACATATCACTTTCGTCCTCTTTTGGACGTTC
>JAGQYJ010000017.1:2805-4878 GCA_020436145.1 Cyclobacteriaceae bacterium
CTCAGACATAGACTAACATTTTGCGTGTTTTTCTAATGGATTTGGGAACATATCACTTTCGTCCTCTTTTGGACGTTCCGTTAGACATTGAAAATCTTTCTCTACAGCAATATCCAATATTTCGTTATCGCCCAAGGGTGATGTAAAACCAATGGTTACCTGATCAGAAGACGCCCATTCATCTACCTTATTGGAAGGCAGTTGAATTAGGACAACATCATTAGCAAACTGTGCATCAAACCCATTCCCCTTCACTATTTTGTACACAAGCTCCTTACCACCCGGGAATTGTGTTTTATCCATCACTTCACCTTTAGCAATTGTATCAACCTCAGTCTGTGTTAATCGCAAGCGAAGTGTATTTCCTTTTATCCTTAGTTTCATCTCAAATGAATTTTATTATCAAAAATCTATTGACAAGTTCCCTTACTTATCTCTATTCTTTTTTCCCCAGAATAGATATTAAAACTACTATTTTTTAAGAAGCCAACCATTGTAATATCATGCTTTTTTGCCATCTCAATGGCGAGGCTGGAAGGTGCACCAATAGCTGCTATAAAGTTTATGCCCGCTCTTGCTGCCTTTTGAACAAGTTCAAAACTGACTCTTCCACTAAGCATAAGTATGGCATCTGAAGCTGGAAGCATTTTCTTTGAAAGCAGTACTCCCACCAATTTATCAACCGCATTGTGGCGACCAACATCCTCTCTTAGCTCAAGGAGTTTTCCATCGCTGCTAAATAGCCCACATGCATGCAAACCTCCCGTATGCTCAAATACCATCTGTGCATCTTCCAATAGCTTGGGCAGTTGGCACACAACCTTTGAATCCACTTTTTGAAAATGGTCTTTAAGGGGTTGGATGGGCACCTGAACAGCATCAATAGACGATTTGCCACATACACCACAACTTGAAGTGGTGTAAAAATGCCTGGAAAGTTTGTCAGCATCCAACTGAATAGTAGGCCTAAGCTCAACGCGAATCACATTCTCTGCTTCTTCTGTTTTTACTGTTTGGCAGTATTCGATGCTGGAAACGTCATCAAACGAATTGATAATACCTTCCGTAAACAGAAAGCCCAACGCCAGCTCTTTATCATGACCTGGAGTGCGCATGGTAACCGACAAACTCAGCTGTTCGCGCTCATTGGCAGAGCCTATACCTAAACGTATTTCGAGTGGTTCCTCATTAGCCACCAGGTCAGGAGCATTCTCCTGACCATTGGGGCCAATGCGAATTATTTTGGTTGATGTTACGCTCGAAGCCATCAATTTATGTTATGATAATCCGGTAATATTTCCGTCTTTATCAATATCAATTCCTTCTGCAGCAGGAACAGCAGGCAAACCAGGCATGCGAAGCATGGTTCCGGTTATTGGTATAACAAATCCGGCCCCCGCAGCTATTTCAAACTCGCGAACGGTTAGTTTAAATCCTTCAGGGCGACCTAAAAGCTTGGTGTTGTCGGAAAGTGAGTTTTGGGTTTTAGCCACACAGATAGGTAGTTTGTCCAAACCAAGGCGCTTTATAGTTTCCAGACCGGCTTTAGCCTTAGGCTGAAATACTACGGAACCTGCTCCATATATTTTCTTGGCTACTTTCTCTACTTTAGCTTCAATCGACTCACTCCAATCATAGATTGGAGAGTATTTATCCTTGCAGCTCTCAGCAGCTTTTACTACCTCTTTGGCTAGCTCTTTGGTGCCTTCACCACCAAATTCCCACCCTTCGCATAAGGCACAATGCACACCTGCCTTGGAGCATTCGTCACGAATGATGTTTAACTCTTCTTCGCTATCCGTTACAAATTTGTTGATGGCAACAACAGGAGGCAGGCCAAATTGCTTAATATTCTCAATATGTTTTTCAAGGTTTCCCAGCCCCATGCGTAATGCTTCAGGGTTTGGGGTCTTTAACTCTTCACGGGGTTGACCTCCATGATATTTCAATGCCCGAACGGTAGCAACTAATACTACTGCTTTGGGTGAAATGTTGCCATATCCACATTTAATGTCAAGGAATTTTTCGGCCCCAAGGTCTGCTCCAAAACCGGCCTCAGTTACTACATACTCA
>JAGQYJ010000017.1:4972-32642 GCA_020436145.1 Cyclobacteriaceae bacterium
TATTGCCATATCCACATTTAATGTCAAGGAATTTTTCGGCCCCAAGGTCTGCTCCAAAACCGGCCTCAGTTACTACATACTCACTCAACGACATGCCCATTTTTGTTGCAATAATTGAGTTGGTACCTTGCGCAATATTAGCAAATGGCCCTCCATGTAATATAGCAGGATTGCCTTCCAGTGTCTGTACAAGGTTAGGCTTAATGGCATCTTTCAAAAGCGCAGCCATGGCACCATTGGCTTTAATATCGCGGGCATAAACAGGTTTTCCTTCAAAAGTGTCACCCACGTAAATATTACCCATTTTCTCCTTCAAATCTTCCAAATCCTTGGCTAAACAAAGAATGGCCATGATTTCCGAGGCAGCTGTGATATTAAAACCTGCTTCACGCAAGAACCCTCCGGTTTTACCCCCTAACCCTGATACGATCTGGCGCAAGGCCCGATCGTTCATATCCATTACACGTTTCCATGAAACGGTACGTGGATCAATGCCTAAACTGTGTTTTGGATTTTGAATGTTATTATCAATAAGAGCTGCTAAAAGGTTATTCGCCTTTTCAATAGCAGCAAAATCACCTGTAAAATGCAGGTTTATATCTTCCATAGGAACTACCTGTGAGTACCCGCCACCGGCTGCACCACCCTTCATTCCAAACACAGGCCCTAAGGATGGTTCCCGCAATACGGCAGTTGCCTTCTTCCCAATTTTATTCAGCCCTTCTACCAGGCCAATGGATGTAGTAGTTTTACCTTCGCCTGACGGTGTAGGAGTAATGGCCGTCACCAAAATCATATTCGAATTTTCTACTTTCTTCTCATCAATTAATGAAAGAGGTAGTTTGGCTTTGTATTTCCCGTAATGCTCAAGTTTGTCTTCCGGCACATTTAGCTTTTCAGCTATTTCATTAATGTGTCTTAATTTCGCTTCCTGAGCAATTTCTAAATCTGATTTGAAATTCATCGGTTATTTGAATTTGTTGTTCGTAAAAAATAATGTTGGTTGAATAGTAATCTACAATTTTAGCGAATCGCATACAATAAGTATCACCAAATGAAACAATATAGCCCCTTTCGTTTTAAACAATTTTCGATTGAACATGACAGGGCTGCGATGAAAATTGGAACCGATAGTATTTTGCTTGGCGCCTGGACCAAAATATACAACCATGAATACATATTGGATATTGGCACTGGAACCGGCCTATTAAGCATTATGCTGGCTCAAAAGGTACATGGAAAATGTCGTATTGATGCAATAGAGATAGATAAAGATGCTCTTCACGATGCGGCCCTCAATATTAATAATTGCCCATGGAGAGATAGTATCGAATTGCATGCCATTGATTTCATGGAATATGATAACAATGTAAAATATGATCTTATTATTAGCAATCCGCCTTTTTATGAAGGTTTACTTTCCCCCAATATCTCAAGAAATAAAGCCAGAAATGCTAGAGAGTCGTTGAACTTTGAAATGTTTTTGAAGAAAAGTTCAAACCTTCTGAAATGGGATGGAAGGCTTTCCATGATTTTACCCTTTGAGATTTCTAAGAAAATAATTTCGGAAGCCAAAAAAAACAACCTTTTTCCTATTGTACAGGTCAATATTCGCCCCAGATCAGGTAAAAAGTACAATCGAACTTTGCTGGAGTTTAGAAAAACAAAGTCCAATATCGAAATGACCAATGATGAACTTTGCATAGTACAGGCCAATTCCAATACTTATTCGAGTGAATTCAGGAAACTGACTATAGATTTCTATCTTCAATAATGTGTCCAATGAGTACCATTGAAATTAAATATGTAGATCCATATGACTCAATAGATATACACTCAATAATCTGTAATCCAGTACTTTATACTTTAACATAAGCAAGTATTTTTCAATATAATATTTTGTATATTTGTCTATACACTTTTTTAATACTTTTGCTTGGTATTTTTTTCTATATGTATTGGTTATCAACGATTTAAGCATTAGGTAATTAGATGGCATATAAGTTGCCATTGGGTTTCTATTTAATGAATTACTAATCTTAGAACTTTAGACTATGTCGCCTTTTACGAAACAACCTGATAGAAACATGGCCATGGAATTGGTTCGTGTTACAGAAGCTGCTGCTATTTCCGCTGCCCGTTATATGGGGGTGGGTAATAAAGAAATCGGTGACCAGGCAGCGGTAGATGCCATGCGAGCCGTTTTAGAAACGGTGGACATAGATGGAGTGGTAATAATTGGGGAAGGGGAAAAAGATGAAGCCCCGATGCTCTATAATGGGGAAAAAGTGGGTAATGGTCATGGACCTAAAATGGATGTGGCAGTTGACCCTGTTGAGGGAACCCGGCTGCTCGCCAATGGAACACCTAACTCGATAGCGGTTATTGCTGCCTCAGCCAGCGGGAGTATGTGGGTGCCGGAAGACTCACTTTATATGAAGAAAATAGTTGTTGAGGAACGAGCAAAAGATGTGATTGATATAACTGATTCTCCTACTGCTAACCTTGAAAGAATTGCCCACGCACTAGACAGAGATGTACATGAGTTAACTGTTTTTGTTTTGGATAAACCCAGGCACAAAGAACTGATTGAAGAAATAAGAACGGTTGGGGCCCGTATAACATTGCACACAGATGGAGATGTAATGGGAGCGTTAATGGCGGCTATTCCCGGAACGGGAGTGGACGTGCTTATGGGAACAGGTGGAACTCCAGAAGGGGTAATTGCCGCAGCGGCTGTGAAAGCATTGCGGGGTGGCATGCAAGGCATGCGCGACCCACAACTGGAAGAAGAAAAAAGAATAATTGCTGAAAAAGGGATCAATGTTAAAGACGTACTTCATATTGATGATCTGATCAGGGCTGAAGATGCCTTTTTTGCTGCAACGGGTATCACTGAAGGTTCCTTTTTGAGAGGCGTACATTTTGATAAAATAAAGGGAGTTACCACGCATAGTATTGTAATAAGAGCCTTGTCTGGCTCTATTCGTTTTATTGAGGGCAGCCACTCACTCAAACGTAAACTTGAATTTGGAGAGAAAGGAATGCGTGATGCGGTAAAAATGGCAAGTATGTAGTCCTTCGCTCCTTGAGCTACGGACTACAAAGTAGGAAAGAGCGCCTAGTTCTACGGACTACGAGGTAGGAAGGAGTTATGAGTGCCTGGGGATGCAAAGCAGGGAGAAGTTCTTCGATCTTCGGAAAACGAAGTAATAAGAGGGCTTGAGAGTACGGCCGTGAAATAAAAGTTGGATTTGGGACTTTAAAATATGGAAAGAATAAATGCTGGTTCGTTTGTAAAACTCATTATTGTAGGAGCAGGTAAAGGAGGCAAAGCTCTTCTGGAACAACTTAACAACGATCCCAGTATCCAGATTCTGGGAATAGCGGATGTCGAGCTCCAAAGTCAGGGTATTTCACTTGCCAAAGACCTTGGCGTTCCTTTCTCCAATAATTTTATTGACCTTATTGAGAAACATGAGAATGAGGTCGATATCATTATTGATGTTACAGGGAATCCGGATGTTCAAAAACAGCTTTCTGCTCTTAAGCCTCCACAAAGCCGAATGATTGTAGGTATTGCAGCCAAATTTATTTGGGAGCTACTTGAATCACGTGATAATAACCGAAGGTTAAAGGAACGCTTTGAAGCTCTCAATGAAGAAATGCGGGTACGGGAAAGGCAGCATGTGATCTTCGGATCAAACCCTCTGATGCAGGAAGTAGAGGAAATGGCAAACCAGGTTGCTCCTACCCCATCCACTGTTCTCATTACCGGTGAAACCGGAACCGGAAAGGAAATTATTGCTCAGTCCATTCACGAACAAAGCCAACTAAAGGATAAACCTTTTCTGAAAGTAAATTGTACTGCCTTTTCACCCGAGCTCCTGGATAGCGAGCTTTTCGGACATGTAAAAGGTGCTTTTACAGGAGCAATGGCCAATAAAATTGGCATATTGGAAAAAGCCAATAACGGAACCTTGTTTCTCGATGAAATTGGAGATGTTTCCATGGAAATGCAGGTCAAACTCCTCCGATACCTTCAGTTTGGTGAAGTCCGGCCGGTTGGCTCTACGGAAACCAAAGTAGTAAGTACCAGAATTATAACCGCCACTAACCGTAACCTGCAAAAGCTAATAGAGGAAGGCAGGTTTAGAGAAGACTTGTTTTACAGGTTAAATACATTTACCCTGGAGCTACCACCACTAAGAAACCGCAAAGAGGACATCCCACTGTTTGCCTATCATTTTCTTAAAAAGGCGGTACTTAAAATAAACAAAATTGTAAATGTAATTACACCCAAAGCATTGGAGCATTTAAGCGAATACGGTTGGCCGGGAAATCTACGGGAACTACAAAGTGTGATCGAACGTGCTGTTATACTTACTAAGACAACTCAGGTTGATAAAGAACATCTCCCCCTCTCAATCCAATCTGTGGAAACAGGTTTTGACTTTAACAGTAGCTTGTTGAAAGCGAAAGAAAAGGCTATGGAAGTGTTTGAGCGTCAAGCCATTCAGCATTATTTGGTGAAAGCTAAAGGTAATATCTCATTGGCTTGTGCCTATGCCAAAGTATCAAGAAGAACCTTCTACAGGATTATGGACAAGCACCGAATTGAAGCCAGAGCTTTTAAGAAATAGTTATTGTCAATTTAAACAATACTTATCTTCTCAGGTTCAATTAATATTTGTTTCTGCTTGTAAAGTGTTCCTATCGCTTTTTTAAATGCCTTTTTGCTTAACCCAAAAACCGCCTTAATTGTTTCCGGGTCGCTCTTATCCGAGACAGCCATTTGTCCCCCGGCTTCTTTAAGCAGCTTAAGAATCAGCTCTGCATCTCCCTCCTGTGTTACTTTTCCGGGCTTGCGCAATGATATGTCAAGCTTGCCATCATCACGTACTTTTTTTACGAACCCATTAATCGCGTCACCTTGTTCAATGGGCTTAAACACTTCATTTTTATAAAGGAGACCCCAGTACATATTATCCACCAAAAGCTTGTACCCTATATCTGTCGGGCTAACAACCAACGCCTTTATTTCTTGTCCTGTCTCGTACTCAGCATCTGTTCTAATAAATACCCCCAGCTTGCTCACTCCAACAATTCGGTTCGTTCTATGATCCAGCACCAGCTTAACCACATATTTTTTCCCTATTTGCATTGGCTCTTGCATTTCACTCTTAGGTACCAACAGGTGTTTTTCAAGTCCCCAGTTTAAAAAAGCGCCAAAAGGGGCCACATCCACTACTTCCAAAGCAGCAAATTCGTTTACTTCAGCCAGTGGTTCAAGTGTTGTAGCCACCAAGCGATCTTCAGAATCTTTATAGACAAAAACCTCTACCTCATCATCCACCTTAAGGCTTTCGGAAACATACTTATTAGGTAAAAGCACTTCTTCGTCATTGAATTGCAGGTATGCACCAGGAGGAGCCATTCTATTTACCTTTAGTGTATTGGATTTACCAAATTCAGCCATAGCAGAAATTTAAAATTGGAAGCAAAACTTTTGCACAAAAGTACCTGAATAATTACAATACAGTTTAGCGCATTAAAAAGGCTTTGCTAGATTTGATAAAATTTTTGATATGCATATAGCAGTAGCAGGAAACATTGGTTCAGGAAAGACCACACTTTGCGAAATGCTTGCCAGGCATTATGGTTGGCAAGCTGAATTTGAATCAGTGGAAAACAACCCTTACCTTAAAGATTTTTATAAAGACATGAGCCGATGGGCTTTTCATTTGCAAATCTATTTCCTGAACAGCCGTTTCAACCAGGTAAATGCGATAAGGGAAGCCAAGAACACTATTATACAGGACCGAACTATCTATGAAGATGCCTACATATTTGCCGCCAACCTGCACAGATCAGGGCATATCAATGACCGTGACTATGACAGCTACCTCAATATTTTTGAGTCTATGGTCAAGTTTGTGCAACCACCCGATCTGCTTATTTACCTGAAAGCAGATATCCCCAAACTGGTACACCAAATTCAGAAACGCGGGCGCGATTATGAAGATGCCATACAACTGGAGTATCTAAAAAACCTGAATACACACTATGAAGAATGGCTAGGCTCTTACAAATTAGGCAAGCTCCTTACCTTCGATGTAAACAACATGGACTTTGTGGCCAATGTGGAAGATTTTGCCAAGATAATTGACCGCATAGATGTAGAACTGTTTGGGTTATTTAGCAAGCCAATTCGTTAATTATCTTTCTCCATCTCAGTTTTGGCAGGTTCTTTCTTATGCTTGTTCCATGGGGCAGTAGTTCGCTGGCTAATGTCCCAGGCCACATACAGCACAATTGCCAAAAAAATAAAGGCGGCCATTAAAAATATCTTTCTTGATTTAGTCATTGCTTCATCATTTTACATCCTCAGTATCAATACGGGTAGGAGTTTGCTCCCCATTTACTATTCCTTTTGTACCTATTGCAATTGCCTGAATAGTTCGAGTAATATTTTCAATATTCAGAGTTTCAATTTCATCACTTACCTGGTGGTAATCCGTATCGACATCTATTTGTGTTGTACTTATGGAATGTGCCGGTACGCCTAATCGCGCTAAAGTAGCATTGTCCGATCGATAAAAGAGCCGGTACTTAGGATAAGGATCAGGATATAATTCATAATTTGATCCCTTAAGATTATCTTGCATTATTTCTCCTAAATCAGACTTATCCCAACCTGTCATCCACGATGAATTAAGCCCTTTATTTGCTACTTTTCCAATCATTTCAATGTTGAGCATAGCTACCACCTTACCAGGCTCAAGCTGTTTTGAAAAATACCTGGAACCAAAACCACCAATTTCTTCAGCCGTAAAGGCCACAAATATAAGGGTGCGTTCAGGAACTCCTTTTTGTTTAAAGTATCTCGCTAATTCAATTACGGCCGTAACACCAGAGGCATCGTCATTGGCACCATTGCACACCGAATCTCCCTGAACTGGGTCTTTAATACCTATGTGATCGTAATGAGCTGAAAACAAAACAATTTCATCCTTTCGTTTCCCTTTGATTTGACCAACAACATTTGAAAGTTTCAGACCCGGGTCGTATTCCCTTTTGCCGAAAACATTAGCAGCTCTTACTAAAGCTAGTGAGTCCTCAAAGGTTTGGAAAAAAGAAGTATCACCTACGTATGGTTCTAACCCTATTTCAGCAAATTCCCGGGCAATAAAAGTGGCTGCTTTCTGATTACCGGACGTAAAGACCTGCCTGCCCAGCATTTCATCAGAGGAGAGCTTTTGCAAAACACGTGTGACGTCCTTCTGATCAATTCCTGAAGGAGTAGTACAACCAATTAAAAATAGAAGTATGATAAGATTCCTGCCAAAGTTCATATTTGTAAATACGGTTATATTAGTGAAATTAGCGTATAATTAATCTCGAAACAAAAGTTTCGTTTTTGGAATAACTAAAGAGTGGATGGATTTATCTGAAAAAGGTTGGTTTTCTGAATTGCTAAAGAGCAAAAAGCCTCAGCCACCCCAGGAGGTGCTGGAGAATAAGAGTGAGTTTATATATAAAACTATTCAGCCATCGGGCTTGATGTATGGGCACCCCATTTTGCCCAAGGAATATATAAGCGAAGATTTTCTTGCATTGGATAATTCGGAAAAACTAAAGATTGTCCTGTTGGACGGTTTTGTTAAAACTGCGGTATTTCCATCGGATGCAGTCATCCCAACAGATCCGGACGAATACGTTTCGTTTATGGCGAAAGTAATTGTTGAATTTTATGAACAGGCCTACCCGGATAATGATGTAAAATTAACTTCCTTTTGGGGTAAAAAATTATCTCATGAAGAGATTGTTGAAAAGATCATCAACGATCGCCTCAATGCTACCCAGCAGCATACATTTTGGGGGAGTTTCTTTAATAATAGTTTACTATTTCTGGATGTCTTTTTCTTTGGAGAATGGCTTGCTCACCCTGAGCATTTGCGTGATTCCCTTTTGGAGCAACGGGATCAAACCCATCAGTTATTGCTGGAGGTAATGATAGCTGCCTCCTATGCAGATAGCGCTTTACAAGATGAAGAAAAAGAGCTTTTCGGTCAATTGTTGGAGTCAGTTCAGATATCTGAAAAAAGAAGAAATTATTTAGGTCAACTGTTAAAAACAGGTCATTCACTTGACAGCATTGACTTATCGACAATCGATGAGTGGATACTCCAGAAATACTTTCTGGAACTTGCCATACTTTTTGTGTGGGCTGATCAAATTGTTACAGAAGAAGAAAAGGTATTTATTGGCAAGCTTGGTAAAAAACTTGGGTTTGATAATGAAGAGATCGAACGCAGTATGGCTGCTATTGAAAGCTTCGTAGTAGCTAATTGGGGCAAGGTATCATTCCTGCAGGAAAAAAATAATTTCAATGTTATAAGCGAACAGTTCATAAAGCGTATTTCCAAGGTAGTGAACAAAAACAAACAGATGATCTCTACCGAAATACGAGAAAGCAAGGAGTTGATGCAACTGTTAATGAAATCTACCAAGGAGGACCTTACACCGGAAGAACAAATTATGGTAAGGAACCAACTAATAGATATTCTCAAGATTCTACCAACGTTTGTAATAATTGCCTTACCCGGTAGCTTCTTAACCTTACCACTACTCATGAAAATTCTTCCTGATAGTGCACTTCCCAGTGCATTTCGTAAGAAAAAGTAGCTCACTTTTCTTAGTCATATCACCTGTGTTATGTAACTTGCACGTGTGTTCAAGAAGTAAAATCAGCTATGTCAAATATTGCAAGCCAACTACTGCAAAAAGTGAGGAATGCCATCCTTATCCGTGATTCGGATTTAGAAGCCTATGTATCTTCCTTTGCAAATCCAGGGAATTTTATAACCGCAACTATCAATGGCCGACAAGAATTTGTTCCCATAAATTTGATTGGTGGGGCATATGACAGATACAATATTCTTCTAGAAATCCATAAAGTATTTGGCACACCCGAAACTAATGCAGGGCTCAACATGCGCCTGAAGGAATTTTATTCACTGCATGGAATTGAGTGGCCAAAAGGCATAATTGAGAGCCAAATCGGATATTATATCCGGCCAAAAGCTGATACGGATAAAGCAGCTTATTTTGATGTATCTGTACTTGAAAAGTTAAGTAGCTATGCCGGTACCCGGTACAAAGCTTCTGATGCCTTTTTGAAGGACCTGGGTAATACATTCGCTGACCATATTGTAGATACAACAAATGAATGGGCCCAGTCGATTACCCTACCACAGGGTTATACCATTGAGCAGGAACGTTACTGGCAGGTGGCTGGTAGGTTTAAATCATTTACCTGGGCTAAAATTTACAAGGAAGAATACGGAGATAAAAAGGTATTCTTTAGTGTGGGAGTTGATGTAGCCGACAAGGAATTGATTGTAAAACTGGATGTACTTCGCTCAGGTACACACAAACTGAGCAATTTTGAGATAAGGGATTTTGATTACTTTATGGATGGCAGGGAATTATCCCTAAGCTTTTCATCAGAGCAAATCGAAAACCTCAACCTTAGCGATTTAACTTTTGTGGCCAATCAGTTTATTGCTGATCACCAACAATTATACGAGCAAGTAATAGACTTTATCTGGAACGACACGGTGGATTGTTCACTCTTTACCAATAGGCTTTTCAAGTTGAGTCAGGGCTACAGGTCAGAAGTTGTGCAAACTCGTGAATCAATAATTGACTCGGACATTGTTGATCTTATAATTGAATATGAACAATTTGTATTGCGTCATGCGGAAAGAGATGATCTTGCCAAAAATGTCAAGAGTGAATATGAAGGAAATATACACCTTATCAGATCATTTGAAATTGATGGGAAACCAAGAACAATACTTTTTATTGCCAGCGCAGGAGGAACAACTGCTCCATTTGAAATGAGCAGAGAGGAAATTGAATACCTTGGCAATAATTTGCACACGTTCCTGTATCATATTATTGAATACAATACTGATAATCGTTGTGGAAAACTAGTAGTGAGAAAAGGCAGCCCAACACAGTACGCAGAGCTTAGGAGCATTCGTTATACGGTGCAGATAAATTAAGTTGCCTACTTTCTCTTTCGGTTAAACTTCCCCCTACCCCGGGATGGCCCCGTTCTAGGATTGTATTTAGGAGCCTCTCCAAGAGAAACAGGTAAAGGAAGCTTTCTTATTTCTGTTTCGATCAGTTGTTCGATTTTATGAAAATCGTTTTGATCGTCCTCTGTTATTAAGGTAAAGGCAATGCCTTTTGTATTAGCCCTTGCCGTCCTACCAACACGATGCACATATTCTTCTGCATCTCTTGGCACATCATAATTAATCACCAGTTCAATCCCATCAATATCAATTCCTCTGGCCATAATGTTGGTAGCCACAAGCACCTCTACTTCCCCATTTTTAAATTGCCGAAGTATTTTTTCTCTGTCCGCTTGCTCCAGATCAGAACTAATTCCTCCTACCTTCAGTTGTTTGTATTTCAGGGCTGCAGTAACTTGTGTAACGGCTTTTTTAGTAGAACAAAAAACAATGACACTTTCCATTTTTCGGGCGCTAAGCAAGTGAGTAATCAGTCCTATTTTCTGGCTCTCGTACATCATAAAAGCTCCCTGTACCACTCCCTCTGCCGGTTTTGAAATGGCTATATTTATTTCTTCAGGATCTGTTAAAATCTGGTTAGCCAGCTTGCGTATTTTCGGTGGCATGGTTGCGGAAAACAGCAGGTTATTTCTTTTCTTGGGAAGGTAATTTACAATTTTCACCAGGTCATCATAAAATCCCATATCCAGCATTCGGTCTGCTTCATCCAACACCAGGAACTTTATTGTATCAAACTTTGCGTACCCAAGGTTTAAGTGAGAAATGAGGCGGCCGGGAGTAGCAATAATAATATCTGTTCCACCGGTCAAAGCCTGTTTTTCCTGCTCAAAGGAAGAGCCGTCCCCACCTCCGTATATGGCTACAGAGCCAACACCCGTAAAATACCCAAGTCCTTCTACCTGCTGATCGATTTGAATAGCCAGCTCACGGGTGGGTACCACCACCAATGCTACGACACCCTTATGATCATGCTGCAGTACATGTTGCATAATAGGCAAAAGAAATGCAGCCGTTTTGCCAGTTCCTGTTTGTGCACACCCAATCACATCCTTCCCCTTTAGCACAAGAGGAATGGCCTGTTCCTGTATTGGAGTTGCATTTTCAAATCCCATTGCAGCAATTCCCTCCTGCAAAGAATCATGGAAATTGAATTCTGTGAATTTCAAATTTGAATTATTTATTAACTATCGCTGTCCTTTTTGGGAGGTAGAATGTTGGTTACAATTTTTATTTGGTTTAGCGGAGCTACTGAATTAGAAACCACAGTAATTACTTTGGTTTGCCTGCTCATTTTTCCTGCACTGTTAAAGCTCACCTTTATAGAAGACTTTTCTCCCGGTAAAATAGGCTCTCTTTTCCACTCGGTTGCGGTGCAACCACATGTAACCTGAACATTGGTAATAACCAGAGGAGCATCACCTGTGTTTTCAAAAGCAAAAACGTGTTCTACTTTATCACCCTGGTAAATATCACCAAAATCATAAGTAGATTCTTCAAAAGTAATTGCAGGGCCAGGAACACTTGTTTCGGTTTGCGCCCACCCAACAGTTGAAAGAAAAAGAAAAACAGTTATTAATCTTTTCATTGTTTCATAATTAATTTAACCTCAATAGTACAAAGTTGCCACCAGATTCGTATCGTTAAATCATATTATCAGACGGAAAATAACTTTGAATTAAAATTTACCAAAAACAGTTCTTCTGTAGCCCGTGTAACTGCAGTGTACAACCAACGCAAGTATTCTCTATTTATTTGTTCTTCTGTTATGTATCCCTGATCCACAAAGACTGATTTCCACTGGCCACCCTGCGATTTGTGGCAAGTAACTGCATAGGCATATTTTATCTGAAGTGCATTTAAATAGGGATCTTCCCTAAGCTTTTCATTGAGTTTCTTCTTATCTGTAATATCTTGATAATCCTCGAGCACATTATAATACAATTCCTTATTTTGTTCAGGTGTAATAGCAGGTGTGTTGGTATGCAGAGTGTCCAGTAAAACTTTCGCTTCAAAAGCATCGGCATCTGGAGTATCCACTAACTGGAGTTCAAGTGTTGCAAATCGAAACCCATACATTTCTTCGGTACTTACCAGCTTTTTTACCCACACAAAATCGCCATTGGCAACAAACCCTGAAGGGGCATTAGGAGGAACGTAATAATAGTTGTTCCTCACGACCATCAAATAATCTCCGGCTTCAACCTCATCCTGCCGATACAAAATGCTCATTCGAATATGCTTGTTAAATAAAACAGCTGATTTATTCGACCTGCAAACCACCATTGTTTCTTCAGGGCCATATTTTTCATAGGAGTAGCGTAGGCCATCCTCCAGTTTTTCACCTGTCATTCGAAAAACATCTGTGAAATTTTTGGTTTCAAAGCCAATAGCAATAGGCTCAACACCCAGTTGCTTGCGCAATTTTGTGGCATTTATTAAGATACCTGATTCCTGTTGCTGCCGCATAACCTCTGTGAGTTCTACTTCCAGTATAGAACGTTTAAAATTGTTTTCAAGAAAACCGGGATCAAGCGCCACACTTTTTTCCTGTCCAACAGGGGTCAGTTGAGCCGTATCGCCAATCAAAATCAATTTGTTGGAGGGATGTTCAAACACGTATTGCATCAGTTCACTTAGAACACCTGATTGCCCAAAGCTGTCGTCTTCCGAAAGCATGGATGCCTCATCCACAATAAACACCATGTTTCTATTGTAGTTCTTCACCCGCTTAAACCGCAACTGTCCGCTTCCAGGATCAGCAACCTGCTTAAAAATAATTTTATGAATAGTAAATGCGGTTCGTTTGGTATAACCCGACATCACTTTTGCCGCCCTACCCGTGGGCGCCATCAACATCGATTTATAGTTAAATAAGGGAAGCACCTTTACCAAGGCTGGGAGCAAGCTGGTTTTACCGGAACCGGCATATCCTTTTAGCACCAAAACATCTGATGGATGATTTGGGTCCAAGAAGTCATCCATAGTGTCGAACAGGCGCAATTGACCTGCAGTTGCCTCATACGGAAATTTTTGTTTTAGAATATGAGATGGAGAAGGCATGCTTATATAATAACCATTGATGTGGTAGCCTTTGCAACAAGTGTTTCATTGCCTCCATTTAACACATACACTTCTGCCTCACAAAAATTAATTTTTTTGCCTTGTTTTATCACCCATCCCCTTGCGTACAATGTATCCCCTTTTGCAGCACGCAAATAAGAAATCTTAAGTTCACCGGTTACAACGCCTTCTTTAGGGCCCACCAATGTGTAAGCTGCAAACCCGGCTACAATATCGGCCACGGTGGCAATTACCCCGCCATGCACCAACCCTGTTTGCTGATTGTGGATTTTCTCCAGTTTCATTCTCCCCTCTGTGCGGCCCACATCGATCACATCCAGGTTAAACCCCATATGATGCATAAACTCCTGCTTTTTAAGATGCTCTTTTATTCGGGATCTAAATTCGGGATTATAGGCTTTCATAGGTTTTCTTAATTATTGACCAAAAATGAATTAATTTTTCACTATCGTAAAATTGATGGGAATAATTGAAAAAACCTTCGGTGATAGAATTCGAGTGCGTGTTTGCGGACTGTGTTATGATAAAAACAGTATTCTGCTGGTAAAGCATACTATGAATGACCGGCCATTTTATGCACCGCCCGGAGGAGCTGTTGAATTTGGAGAAAGCTTGTTAGAAACACTTAAAAGGGAATTTAAAGAAGAGGTGTGTTTGGAAATAGAGCCCGGAAAATTGCTATTTACTACCGAATATATACGACCTCCACTGCACGCCATAGAGTTGTTTTTTTCTCTTGAGTCGTGGCAGGGCATTCCTGAGAAAGGTGCAGACCCTGAAATAGATTCATTTGACTTAATTGAAGAGGTAGCTTTCTACTCCCCTTCGGATATTAAACAAATACCCCTTGAGCAGCTGCATCATGTTTTTCATAATTGCAATAATCCAAGAGACCTCTTAGGGCTGTCAGGCTATGTTCAACCCCCTTCTCACATAAACAAATAGTAATTTTTTTCTTTATGTTTTGCTTTATAAAATGCCTATACTTGCACAAAATATGTAAATTATGAAAACAAGGATTTTTTCGATAATCGCATTGGTAGTAGCTCTGGTACTTGCAGGCATACTTGTATATAATATCAAATTTGCTATTGATGAGGAAAAAAGGATTGCAAAATCTGAAGCAATTGTTATTGAAAAGCTTCAACTGATTCGTGAAGCTGAAAAAGCTTATCAGGAAGTTCATAATCGCTACACAAACAACTGGGATACTCTTATAAACTTTGTTGAAAATGGACAGTACCCGATTACCAAACGAAGTGAAACCATTATAGAATTAGCCTATGGAGCTGATAGCGTGGTTGTTGACATAGATACTATTGACATTATACCGGCTAAGGAATATATTTTTATTAAGAAGCACGATGTATTTGCTGCAGACAACGGAGAGTTTGTGCAGTTCTTTGTGAAGGAAGGACAGCCCGTCCGAAAAGGACAGAAGATATATGCAATGGTGAGCGCCACAACTGGAAAAAAAGTAAATCAAATTGCAAAAGATGCAGGTGTTGTAACCAAGATTGAACCAACTCAACCTAATTCTAAACTTAATAAGGGGCAACTCCTGTTTAGTATGCGGGAAGAAAAGTTCGATCCTAACACAGATATTAGTCAGCTAGCCTATATTCCATTAACCAACCCACCTGTCAAATTCGATCTGTTTGCAGATCGAATTGAGAAAAACAGGCTCATGGTTAATGTGATTGAAGTAAGAGACATTAAACCTGTGGATCCTTCACGAAAAGAAGATAACGAAGCCAATAACCGTAAACCATTACGTTTTGGCTCAAGGACTGAAGTTACTACTGCAGGAAACTGGGAGTAATTGAAAACAGAAACCAAAGAGTTTAAACTTTTAAAAAAAATAAAGGATAAGGATTTTGATGTAGATAGTCTGCATCAATACAACCTGCAAATCCTTACAGGTAGTCGTGACCTTCAGGTTACGGTTATAGATTCTTTGACCAATAAATGTCTCCTTCTTGAAGACTTTGCTCTTTCCAGGGTTCAAACCTACAAAGAGCTTACATCCATTTTAGAGGATATTTTTGATAGCCATCATCTGCTCAAAGCAGGTTTTTGGAAATCTGTTAAGGTTGGGTTTAAGAATAATAAGTTTGCACTGGTACCCTCCAAACTCTTTGATGAGTCCTCACTGTTCGACTATCTGAAACTTAACTGCAAGGTAAATAAAGAAACTGATCAGTTGCTCTATTATAAACATCTGAAATCAGACGCTGTTAACTGCTTTGCTGTTAATAAACAACTTTACAATTGGTTTGAATCACTGTATCCTAATGTTAAAATTGGCTATGTGCACCAATCGAGCCCTTTGATAGAGGGTGTTTTGGCTCAACTGCCCAATTACCCTGAAGATACCATTTTCCTTTATGTTGACCGGTTCAAGCTCCATGTAATCTCTTCCAGAAACAAGAAGCTGGAATACTATAACCAGTTCACAATAAAGAATTTCCAGGATTATGTGAAGTACATTATGCTCGTGTTTAATGGACTTAAGCGTAGCCAAAAAACCACCAATGTTGTTATGTGGGGTTATATAGGCAAGCAATCAACCCATTACGATGAGTTTGTAAAATACATCAAACACGTATCGTTTGGCGACAGGCCCTCGTTTTATACCTATGGTTTTGTTTTTGACGAATTGCAGGATCATTATTATTTTGATAGCTATAATCTTCACCTCTGCGAATAATGGAAAAAATAGCCCTTTTCCCAGGATCGTTTGACCCATTTACCAAAGGGCATGAAGATATTTTGCTCAGGGGCCTCCAATTGTTTGATAAAATAATTATTGCTATTGGTTACAACACATCAAAGCACCAGAGATATTTTGATGTAGACACCATGGTTAGGTACATAGAAGAAGCCTACGAAGGCAGGCCTGAGATTTCAGTTTTGATTTATAATGAATTAACAGCCGGGTTTGCAAAAAAGCACAACGCCAAATATCTTCTCCGTGGTTTAAGAAATACGACTGATTTCGAATATGAAAACAGTATAGCCCAGCTTAACAGGAACCAAAACCCGGAGCTGGAAACTGTTTTTTTGATTACCTCTCCTAAGTATGCTCATATCAGCTCGTCTATTATAAGAGAGGTGCATCAATATGGTGGTGATGTAAGTGACTTTTTGCCCTATAAAATAAGGGAATAAAAAACTAAGCAGGATTTATTCTTTTGGAAACTCCGGCAACGATCAGCCATTGAGCAGCTATGTAGGTTCCCATAATAAGCATTCCGTTAAATGGTACATCAATCAAAAACTTGTTAAGTGCAAGAATAGAATCTGATGCCACAAAAAACAGGACTCCAAACGTAATGTAAGGATGATTGGTCGTGCTTTTAATAACGCCCAGCACACCCATAATAGTTAAAACAAGAGCATAAAGCATTACAGGCGCTTTCATATTACCAAGCCCCGGCCACAAAAAGATAACTAGTGTAGCAGAGTAGGCCAGAAAGAATACTATAATGGCCAGTCTTTCTACTTTGGTGGTGGAGTTTTTTAGTTTGGTAAAACCAACAATATACATTACATGGGCTAATAAAAAGGCAACCAGCCCTATAATAAAATACATTCCGTTTATATTCTGAAACATAAGCACGGCATCTCCTACCCACGAAAAAACTAAAGCCAGAACAACAAACTTTTTCAAAGGACTTCTGTTTGCCCTAGATGCTGAAACAAAGTAACCAATCAGCAGGGGCATCAGAAGTGGTTTGCTAAAAAGACTCAGGAAATTCCAGTTAAATAGCTGAGATGCCAGTTCCAGCATGGAATCAATGGCAAAGAGTAGCAACCAATAATTAATTTTTACTTTGCTCATGTGCTGCTTGTTTTCTTAAATATACAAATTCAAGGTAAAGGAAAGCAATACCGGCCAATAGTGCACCTGTATAAAATGTTAAAGGAATTCGTTCCATTACATTATTGAACATAAATCCACTCACAACTGCTCCAAGCCCAATGCCAACCTCCAATGCTATGTACATGGTAGCTACTGCCCTGCCACGATGCAGAGGGTCGCTTAGGTCGATAGTCCAGGCAAAAAGGGTTGGTGTATTCATACCTACGGAAGCTCCAAGTATTGCTCCATTGACCAAAAAGAATATAATATTGTGAGATGCCCCTACCAATATCATAGAAACCATTAAAAGGAGTATTGAATATCGTAAAATCTTTACTCTTCCGTACTTATCTGACATTCTGCCGGCTATCACACGCACCAACATAGATGCGGCAATAAAACTTGCCAGAAATAATCCTTTGTTTGACATTCCCAGATAAACACTAAAGTCAGGAATTATTGTAAGCACAATACCATACGAAAACGTAGTCAGCAACAATATTATGGAAGGGGCTTTTACTCTGGGCTCAAGTATTTCATGCCTGTGGATATACAGTTGGTGCCACTGAAAGCGCTGCGCATCAGGAAGTGTTTCCTTCATCCCCAGAAGTATAATAATAGAAAAAATAGCTACAAACGAGGATGTATAAAACAATGCATTCAGTGTAAAATTATTTACAATAAAACTGCTAACGGCATACCCCACTCCACCTCCAACACTTCCAAAGACGCCCAAAATTCCCATGGCTTCTCCCCGCCTGTTAAAGGGAACTACATCAGCCACATATGCTGAAGTACCTGTTGGCTTAAATCCGGTAGAAAATCCATGAAACAGTCTAAGTAAAAAGAAGCCGGCTACAGTTGTTATCATGGGATAAACAAACCCTATTACAAAACAAACACTGGCGCCAATAACCATTACAGGAATTCTACCGATAGTATCGGCCAGTTTACCGCTGAACGGCCTGCTAAATCCTGCAGTAAGTGTAAATAATGAAATGATAAAACCTTTATATTCTGCTCCACCTAACTGCGTTAGATAATTTGGCAGCTCGGGTATCATCATATTAAAGCTTGAAAAAAAAAGAAACGAGCTGGCGCACAAAAGCCAGAACTGGAAATCAAATCGCTCTCTTACATTTTCTTCTTTTATACTATCCTTCATTTTGTCCGGTTTCACCGGCATATTCCATTAAAAATGCTTTAATAAACTCCATCAGGTCTCCATCCAGCACATTCTGAACATCAGTGCGTTCAACCCCTGTTCTTGCATCCTTTACGAGTTTATAAGGATGCAAAACATAATTTCTGATCTGAGAACCAAAATCTATTTTCATTTTAGAGCCCTCTATTTCATCTCTTAAGGCATTCCTTTTCTCCACCTCAATTTGGTAAAGCCGTGACTTAAGCATTTTCATTGCCCGCTCCCGGTTTGCCAGCTGCGAACGCTCAACAGAACACACCACCACAATACCCGAGGGCTTATGTGTAAGCTGCACCTTTGTTTCTACTTTGTTGACATTCTGGCCACCCGCACCTCCGGAACGGGAGGTTTGCAATTCTACATCGGCAGGGTTGATCTCAATTTCAATATCATCGTCAACAATAGGGTATGCATATACTGAAGCAAACGAAGTGTGTCGCCTTCCCCCTGAATCAAAGGGTGATATTCGCACCAATCGGTGTACCCCAATCTCTGACTTCAGATAACCATACGCAAAATCACCGGTGATTTCTAAGGTTGCTGATTTTATGCCGGCCGTGTCTCCTGCCTGGTAGTTAACCTGTTTCACAGTAAATCCCTGCTTCTCCCCCCACATTATATACATACGCATCAGCATTTCCGACCAGTCCTGGCTCTCTGTTCCTCCAGCCCCGGGGTTTATCTCCAGCATAGCATCCAGTTGGTCTTCCTCGCTGCTAAGCATTCGCTGAAACTCAAGATCTTCTACCTTAACAAGCACTTGTTTGTATTCGGTATCAATTTCCTGGTGTGTTGCGTCTCCGGTAGCAACAAATTCATTGAGTGTTTCCAGGTCTTCGAATGATGAATTGACAGCCTCAAAACTATCCGTCCAAACCTTTTTCGACTTAATGGATTTCATTACTTTTTCAGCTTCCCTAGGCTCATCCCAAAAGCCCGGCTGAGCTGAAAGTAACTCCTGCTCTTCTATTTCAGCCTTTTTCTTATCGTAGTCAAAGATACCTCCCCAAAGCCGTTACACGGGCTTTCAAGTCTTTCAACTGTTCTGTTGTCATAAAGTTTGTGTTTGCTTAGTAACTTAAGCTGACAAATTTGGGGAAATGAAAACTAAATTGGAAGAGGTTTAAATGGAATAAATTAGTCTTTAGCCCCTGCGTTTTACGCCATATCCCATTCCATCTAATATGGAAACTATTTTATCACGATGGTCGCCCTGTATAAGAATCTCACCGTCTTTGGCAGAGCCTCCCACCCCACATTTTGATTTCAGTGCTTTCCCCAGTTCTTTCAAGTCATTTTCTATGCCTACAAACCCTGTAACCAAGGTGACCTGCTTTCCTCCCCGTGCCTTCTTATCCAATTGAACATATAAAGACTGTTCATGAGATGGTAGTGTCTCCTCCTCATGAACATCTTCATACGAATAATCAAAATTGTCTTCGGTAGAATAAACTACTCCTTCTCTACCTTTCCACTTATTCCTTTTTGCCATGCAATGCTATTCTTTCATGGTCACGGTCATAACTGAGCGTACCGCATGGTTTACCATATCCTCAGCTACACTTCCCCTGATCACCCTACTTAAGCCTGTATAGGAATTGGTTCCCATAACAATAAGGTCAGCATCAATGTAATCGGCAAAATGGCGGATTCCGTCTTCAGCAATAATGTCATTATACACATTTATCGTGTAGTTCTCCAATCCATGTTTCGATGCAAAATCATCGAGCATGGGACGGTTAGAAACATCGGATTTGAAATTGTTGGGGGTATTGATCCATACTAAATGTACTTTGGAGTCGAAAACACTTTGTAAATCTTTAATAGCCTTTACCACATTGTCTTCACGCTCACCAAAATTGGTCGCGTAAACGATGTTCTCAAAACTATCTTCCGCCATTGGCTCTTTTATAGACAACACAGGACACTTGGCCTTACGTACCACCTTTTCCGTATTGGAACCAATAATAATCTCACTTAATCCACTCGCTCCTTTGGTACCCATAACAATAAAATCTATGTCATGCTCTTTTACAGTACTGAAAATATGGCCAAAAGGATTGCCAAGTTTAACCTCATACTCAGATGAAATACCCTGGAACTTAGATACCTCAACCAAACGAGTCATTTCTTCTTCTGATCTTTTAAGGGATTCATGTATTAGCATTCCATCAGTAAACGAGGCATAGTTCGAGGGACCACCGCTAGTGTTAATTACCTCACCACTACTCAGCTCAATAACATTAAGGAAAACAATTTTTGCTTTAAATTTTTTAGCCAACATACGGGCAGTTTCCACTGCATTGTCAGCTTCCTGTGTAAAATCGGTAGGGACTAATATTTTTTTCACGGCTCTATGGGTTTTGTTGGGTTTACACCCACAAGTTAACCCTTTTTAATGACTTATGAAATGATACAATTTTATTTATCTACAGAATTGATATTCCAAACAGCAGCATAAAAAGAAGTGATGAAAGTGCCATCTGTTTAAGGTATGGATCAAGGGACTTTGGGTCAGTTTTTTGGATAACTGCCTTTGCATTGATAAGCAAGGGAACCCCAGCAAGTAATACAATTAACCGGTGATATGCAAATGGTAAACGAACAATAAAAAATATAGCGGTGGCAAGCCCAACTACCAAAAGCAATACATGATATACCACAGCTTTTTTACGCCCTATGCGCACGGGTATGGATCTTTTGCCCGCCTCTCTATCCGATTCCATATCTCGAATATTGTTTACATTGAGCACTGCTGTGGCAAACAAGCCCATACTGAATGCCGGTAATAAATTGATAGGTTCAAATTCCCCGGTATGAAGAAAATAAGTTCCCAAAACCGCCAGCAGACCAAAGAAAATAAGAACAGAAATATCACCCAGGCCAAGATAACCGTAAGGATTATCGCTTGCAGTATAAGCATAAGCCGCACCAATACTTAAAAGCCCTAAGATCAGGAATCCATAAAAGGCAGGTGTGCCAAACCCCAATGAAATGTACAATAAAACAATACCGCTTGCCAATGATAGAGCTGCCATAAAAACAATAGCAGTTTTCATTTTCCTCACACCAATAACCCCCGATTGAACCGCCCGGGCCGGGCCTTGACGGGAATCACTGTCCGCTCCGTGCTTTGTGTCTCCGTAATCGTTCGCCAGATTAGATAGTATTTGTAAAAAAACGGTAGTTAATGCTGCCCAAAAAAGCACATTGGCATGGAACTTATGCGATGCTGCGGCCAAAAAACTACCCATACCTATGCTTGCCAATGCAAGAGGCAATGTACGTAACCTAAAAGCTGTTATCCAGGCTTTTACGTTCATTATTTATTAATTGCTTCTATAATTTCTGAACTCATTGGTTCAACAGCTGATGCATAAAATGCTACCAGGTGGCCTTGTTCATCTATAAGATATTTACAGAAATTCCAGTTAGGAGCTTCTTCGTTCCACCCATTTTTATCTTTTTGGGTCAACCATTGGTACAGGGGAGACATATCCTTTCCCTTTACAGATATTTTGGAGAATACTGGAAAAGTGACTCCATAGTTCTTTTTGCAGAAAGCACCTATTTCTTCATTGGAGCCAGGTTCCTGACCTCCAAAATTATTGGCAGGGAAACCAAGCACAGTTACCTTGTCACCATATTGTTCGTACAATGCTTCCAACCCTTCATATTGGGGCGTAAAGCCACATTCTGAAGCCGTATTAACGATAAGCATTTTTTTACCCTTGAATTTACCAAGAGAAACCTCTTCCCCGTCAAGAAGGGGCATTTTAAAATCGTAAATGGATGAAGATTCCTGAATTTCGTTTTCCATAGGTCTCGTCTTTACTTTACTGAATCCGCATGAAACAAGGAATACTGCGGCAATTATTATCTTCTTCATATTACATTCTGTTTGGAACGGTAACACCCAGAAGGCCCATTCCTCGTTTTAATACATCTGCAACTACTTTAGAAAACATCACTCGAAACCTCATAAGTTCTGTGTTTTCTTCATTAAAAATAGACAACTCCGCATAAAAGCGATTGTATTCCTTGGCCAAATCGTAAACATACTGGGCAATAACTGCCGGTGAATACTCTTTAGCTGCTTCTTTTACTTTCACTTCAAACTCAGTAAGCATATAAATTATTTCCCGTTCCACGTCAGCTAAATCAAAAGATAAAGTGATTTGAGAACTTGTATCCATATGCTCTGCTGCTGCCTTGCGTAAAATAGAAGAAATACGTGCGTGCGTATATTGAATAAAAGGCCCTGTATTTCCCTGGAACTGAATAGATTCTTCGGGGTTGAACATCATCCTTTTTTTGGGGTCTACTTTCATCAAAAAATATTTTAATGCCCCAAGGCCCAAAGTTTTGTAAAGTTGCGAGGCTTCTTCTTCCGTAAATCCTTCAATCTTACCCAGCTCTTCCGTGTGCGCACGGGCGGTATCGAACATATCCTGCATCAAATCGTCCGCATCCACTACGGTGCCTTCCCGCGACTTCATTTTGCCGGAAGGTAAATCCACCATACCATAGCTCAGGTGATAACAGTTTTTTGCCCAGGTAAAACCGAGCTTTTGCAGAATCAGAAAAAGCACCTTGAAATGATAGTCCTGTTCATTGCCAACAGTGTACACCTGCCCGGTAATATTTGGGTAGTCCTTAAATCGCTGGATGGCAGTGCCTATATCCTGCGTCATATATACAGAGGTGCCATCAGCACGAAGTAGTAATTTATGGTCAAGCCCATCTTCAGTTAAATCCACCCATACAGAACCGTCTTCTTTTTTGTAAAAAATACCTACTTCAACCCCTTTCAAAACTTCATCTTTCCCAAGAAGATAGGTATCCGATTCATAGTATAGTTTATCGAAATCAACCCCCATAGTTGTATAGGTGGTATCAAAGCCACCGTACACCCAGCCGTTCATGGTTTGCCAAAGGCTGTACACTTCAGGGTCTTTGTGCTCCCACTTACGGAGCATTTCCTGAGCCTCCAGCATAATGGGGGCTTTCTTTTCAGCTTCTTCCTTATCCATCCCACCAGCTGCAAGCTCTTCGATCTGTTTTTTATACTCCTGATCAAATAATACATAATACTTGCCCACCAACTTATCCCCTTTAATTCCGGAGGATTCAGGGGTTTCCCCATTGCCAAATTTTTGCCAGGCTAGCATGGATTTGCATATGTGGATACCACGATCGTTAATAATTTGTACCTTGTGTACTTTAGTACCGTTAGCTTCCAGAACACGTGCCACTGAATTGCCTAAAAAGTTATTGCGCAAGTGGCCAAGATGTAAAGGCTTGTTTGTATTTGGTGAAGAATATTCCACCATAAACTCGCTACCATTTGGTTCAGAGAAACCAAAATTTGGTGTGCTGTATAATTCATTAAATGTCTCCAGCCATGCAGCATTAGTTACCTCAAGGTTCAAGAAACCCTTTACCACATTGAAACCTGAAATGATATTTGAGTTTTCCTTAAGATATTTGCCTATCTCCTCTCCTGTCTGTTCAGGACTTTTTTTACTCATCTTAAGGTATTGGAACGTCACAAAAGTGTAAGTACCTCTGAATTCTTTCCTGGTAGGCTGCAATACCACTGTTTGCTCTTCAAAGGAATACAAGCTTTTTAATGCTAGCTTAAGTGCGTTCTCAATAGTTGACTTCAACATACTTTCAGAATTTATGAGTGCAAAGAAAACCCTAATACAATCAAATACGAATAGTAAGTTCAAATTACTATACTGGCTCCATTGTCTGAACTACGACAAATGATTATGCGTTAACCAAATAGCTTTGGGTAAACTCCATTACTATGAAAAGAACATATCTATTTACTTTTGTTTTGGCAGGATTAGCAAGCCTGGTAAGTTGTAATGCACAAACCAAGAAAATGGAAAAAGAAGAATATAAAGTTACCAAAACAGATGAGGAGTGGAAAGAAGAACTGACTCCTGAACAATACCATGTGTTAAGGGAGAAAGGTACTGAAATAGCTTTTACTGGTAAATATTGGGAAAATTACAAAGATGGCATTTATTACTGTGCTGGTTGTAATACCCCACTTTTTAGTGCCGATACCAAGTATAAATCTGGCACCGGATGGCCTAGTTTCTGGAAACCTATTGATCCAAATAATGTAAAGGTTATCAAAGATACAACGTATGGTATGGTAAGGGAAGAAGTAGTTTGCGCTGTTTGTGGAGGCCATTTGGGTCATGTATTCAACGATGGCCCCCGCCCAACAGGCTTACGTTATTGCCTGAATTCAGCATCTCTTGAATTCAAGGCAGGTAACAAAGACTCAATAGAAAGTAAATAATGCCTGCCGGATATTCAGGCACACCGCTTGCTAAAAAGCTGGGAATAAAGCCTGGGTTTAGCCTGCTTTTACACAATGCTCCCATACATTATTTTAATCTTTTTGATGATTTACCTGATAATTTGGTGATTCTTTCCAAACCAAAACCAGAAACAGCCGACTTTATCCATCTTTTTTGTACCTCCTTTGATGAGTTAAAGTCGGCTGTTAAAGCCTATAAACCTTCCCTTAAAAAAACGGGAATGCTTTGGGTAAGCTGGCCCAAAGGTGGTACCTCCATATCTACCGATTTGAAAAGGGATCCCATACGGGAACATCTTTTGGAAATTGGTTTGGTAGATATAAAAGTTGCTGCCATTGACGATACCTGGAGTGGACTTAAGTTTACTTATCGGGTAAAGGACCGCTAGTCAAAATCTTTTTAGGTGCAGGAACAGCTACAAAATATAGAATTACAGCAACAGTCGCTACAGATGTTGCAAGCAATGCAGCCATTGCACCAAGCCTGAACCAGATAAATCCAACCAGTGAGCTGGCCAACATAGCGCATATGCTTTGAAAACCCGAATAGGTGCCAATAGCAGTAGCTGTATCTTTTTTATCCACCACATTGCTGATCCATGCCTTGGATATTCCTTCGGTAGCTGCCGCATAAATTCCATAAAGAAAAAACAGACCAAAGAATGCGTACAAATTGGTACTCATAGACATTCCTAAATACACTATGGCAAAAAGCCCCAGGCCAATCATAAACATTCTTTTGAGTCCGATTTTATCAGCCACAATACCTGCCGGAAAAGCAGACAAGGCAAAGACCAGGTTATAAAAGATATAAACGCCAACAACCATTGTGTCATCCAGGCCCGACTCCTTTGCCTTGAGTAGCAAAAAAATATCTGAACTATTAAAGAGGGCAAAAGCCAGTAAGCCGATAGTAAGTTTCCGGTAGCTCAATGGGCTTCTTTTCCAATACCTTAAAAATGAAAAGAAAGAAGGCCTTTTTTGTCTGAGCTCTTTATCACTTTTCTTTTCTTTCAGGATAAACAAAGTGCCTACTGCCAAAATTCCCGGGACAAATGCTATATAGAATAAATTTTTGTAATCCTCTGGGTAGAGATACAAATAGGCAAGAGCAAAAGCTGGCCCAATTACCGCTCCTAACGTATCCATGGAGCGATGAAATCCAAATACTTTTCCTTTATTGGTGATGGAAGTTTCATCTGAAAGTAATGCATCGCGTGCGCCCGTACGAATGCCTTTACCAAGGCGGTCAATGGTACGCGCAAAGAATATCCAAAGTGGATATACAAAAACAGCCATCATAGGTTTTGAAATGGCGCTTAGCCCATAACCTATTCTCACGAAAGGCAATCGCTTTGCAGTTGAATCCGAAAGCTTACCAAAATAACCCTTGCTTAGACCTGCGGTTGCTTCCGCTATCCCTTCCAGAACGCCTATCAACACTACGGAAAACCCAATATGCTTTAGGTAAATTGGCATTATAGGATAAAGCATTTCACTGGCCATGTCCGTAAACAGGCTCACCAAAGAGAGTATCCAAATGGTACGGGTAATGTATTTCACCTCGTGAGTTTAAAAGTTAAAAGTGACTAGAGCGCCTAAAGTTAGAATAAAATATATTTGATTAGTTTAGTAGAATACGATAACATGCTATGAGTAAAAAAGAAATTGCCAAGGGAACCTTTACGGTAGAAATGAAACCGGAAAGCCAGGAAAAGATTGAAGGTATTTCATTTGGGCGCTTTATTATTTCCAAGGTATTTGAAGGAGATCTTGAAGCTACAAGTAAAGTGGAGATGCTTACTGTAGGCTCAGACAACGGTTCTGCCTCTTACGTAGCCATTGAACACATACAAGGGAATTTGAAAGGAAAATCGGGTGCTTTTGTTTTAACCCATGTGGGCACCATGAATAGCGAATCTCAAAAACTGGAGGTTAACATAGTGCCAGGCTGCGGCACCGGTGAGTTATCTGGTATTGAAGGCAAATTGACTATTGACATTGTCAACAAAGTCCACTACTACACCATAGAATATTCTTTTAAATAAGGTTAAGCTACAGGCTTTTCAAAAACTCACTAACTATCTTCCAGGTTTTTTCAGTACTTGATCCGGTTCTGCTTTCAACCAACATTGACGAACCGTGCTTGCCTCCAACAGCCACATAAGTCTGGTGGCCGGTGTGCTTAGCTGAATCAAATTGTAGTTTCACAGATTCGTATTCCATTTCATTTTCGGGACGTAATACGAGAAGCGGTACTTTTAACGTTGCAAAATATTGTTCTGGTCTGCATCCTTCCATAGGTTCACCTGAAGCAGGTGAAAACGCCAGCACTCCAGCCACTTCATCCGAATGTTCTGCTGCCAGCTTAATTACCAGCGCAGCACTATAGCTACTGCCCCATACAATTTTACCTTCGGTAAAACCATTCGTACCAAGGTAGCTCAGCGCACCTTCCATTTCAGGGTAGGCATCGCAGTAGCCATACCGGTTCAGTGGTATTTGAGCCATTGTTCGGTTACAGCTTCCAAAGATTTGCCCACCGGTGCGCTGATCAACAGCTAGAATATTGAGCCCCAGGTTGTTTAATTCCGGAATAATTGGCTCATACTCTCCACGAGCGTTTGCTCCTGCCTGATGAAATAAAACAATGGTTTTGGCTGATCTATCTTTTATATAGAGGTCTCCAAAGATTTGCACACTGTCAGATGTATAATAGTTTATCTCAGTCGATTGCTTTTGACACGACTCTCCATCTTGCAGATTGGTCTTACATGAAGTCCAAAACATAAGAAATGTACCCATTATAAGTAATATTTGTCTGTTCATCTGGGTACTCCTTTTTTAGGAAGAATTAACGATACATAAGTAATTAGGTTTTAATAATTGAAAGCCACCAGAATTTAAAAGTTGTTTTGCTTATATTTTACTTCCATATGAAACCTTCCAGAACATATAAGAGTATTAGACCAGATAAACTCTTCACTATAAAGGGTTAAGGATAAGAATCAGAACATATGAAACCTTCCATTTACTCAATTTTCATTTTCCTATTAACAAGCATACAT
>JAGQYJ010000179.1 GCA_020436145.1 Cyclobacteriaceae bacterium
TGCCATTATTCATATAGGCAAACTGATGAAAAGCTATCATGCCACCTGGAACAAGGAGAACATAGATGATGAGGTGCTTGTGAAAAACCTTGGCATTATGTCAGATGGGGCATTGGCAATAGATATTGAAAAAGTGAAGGAAGAAAACCTTTTTGAACCTTTGTACAAGGAAAAAGTAAAAACACCAACTAATCGCTTCAAAAAAGGGAATGGGCATAAACCTCAAAAAAGAAGAAGAAACTAATGTCCGTATTCAAAATTCAGGGAGGAGCTAAACTCTCTGGTTCTATTGAGGCCCAGGGGGCTAAGAACGAGGCACTCCAGATACTGTGTGCCGTTCTCTTAACTCCCGAAGAGGTAACAATTCATAAGGTTCCTAACATCAGGGATGTAAATAAGTTAATTGACTTATTGGGATCCATGGGTGTGGAGGTTACAAAGCTTTCTGAGGAGTCGTATAAATTCAAAGCATCCAACGTAGATGTTAACTACCTTGAAACTGCTGAATATACCCAAAAAGCAGCTACGCTAAGAGGGTCGATTATGGTGCTGGGCCCTTTGCTGGCACGTTACGGTAAAGCACGAATTCCTCAGCCTGGTGGTGATAAAATAGGACGAAGAAGACTGGATACCCACTTTTTAGGTTTCCAGAATCTGGGAGCAAAGTTTAATTTTAACCCTAAAACTTCATTTTACGAAATAGATGCCTCCAACCTGCATGGCACGTACATGTTGCTGGACGAAGCATCTGTTACCGGTACGGCCAATATTATAATGGCAGCGGTATTGGCTAAAGGGAAAACCACTATTTACAATGCCGCCTGTGAGCCGTACATCCAGCAGTTGTGCAAAATGCTCAATCGAATGGGGGCAAACATTACCGGGGTGGGTTCTAACCTGCTCATGATCGAAGGTGTAGATGCACTTGGTGGCACCGAGCACACCATGCTGCCCGATATGATTGAGATTGGTAGTTTTATTGGGATGGCAGCCATGACGCAGTCATCACTTACCATTAAAAATACTTCAATCGAAAATCTGGGGATGATACCCACGGTCTTTAAACGAATGGGAGTGCATCTGGAAGTAAAAGGGGATGACATTTTTATACCTGAGCAGGAGCATTATGTAATCGATTCGTTTATCGATGGTTCTATTATGACCGTGGCCGATGCTCCCTGGCCGGGACTTACGCCTGATTTGCTAAGTATCGTATTGGTAATGGCTACACAAGCGCAAGGTACAGTACTCATCCACCAAAAAATGTTTGAAAGCCGCCTGTTCTTTGTGGATAAGCTGATTGACATGGGTGCCAAAATTATCTTGTGCGACCCGCATAGAGCGACTGTAATTGGGCTTGACCGCCAAATACCTCTAAGAGGTATAAAAATGACCTCGCCTGATATTCGTGCCGGGGTGGCTTTGTTGATTGCAGCGTTATCTGCCGAAGGCGAAAGTGAGATCTCCAATGTAGAGCAGATTGATCGTGGGTATCAAAACATTGATACACGGCTGAAAGCGCTGGGTGCTCAAATCGAGCGGATTTAAAATTCTCTATTAGCAGGGGGTAGGGCAGAGTCGTCTCCCTTAAACGGATTCATTATTTTTCCAATGGAACGAGCGTCCATACCCGAAGCACGCATTACAATGCGTTCGCCATGCGTGGCACGTATGTAGTCCATGGCATTATAGAGGTTGATCATCTCTTCTACATCGTCAAACAGGTTGATCTGGTGGCCCCCACCCACCAAATGGCTGAACCGAACGCCTACCAGGCGAATAAGCAACCGCTTTTTGAAAAGCCGGTCAAACAGGTCGAGCACTTTGGGAATAAGCAAATGGTCGGCAGACGTATAGGCGATACTGCTTTGCATGGTGTGCGTGGTAAAATCAGAATAGCGGATTTTCACACTTATGTTCTCGGTAAGTTTATTGTTTTTTCTGAGCTGGAACGCCAGGTTCTCTGTCATGGCAATAAGCGTATTTTTCAGCTTTTTCAGATCGATAGTGTCTTCCTGGAAGGTGCGCTCCACCGAAATGGATTTACGCTCAGTATACGGCACCACCGGGCTGAAGTCAATACCGTTGGCTTTCTTCCAGATGGTTTCCCCGTTCTTGCCCAGGGCAAGCTTCATCAGCTTGCGCGGCATTTGTTGTACCGTCTCAATTTTGGCAAGACCTAATTCACGCAAGGTCTTGTAAGTCTGTTCGCCCACCATAGGTATTTTTTTGGTGGAAAGCGGAGCTAAAAAAGCCTTTTCATACCCGGGAAAAACCTGAAGATTGCCCTTTGGCTTTCCTTCATTGGTGGCCATTTTGGCCACAGTTTTGCTGGTGGCAAACCCGAAGGATATAGGCAGGTGTGTTTCTTTATAAATACGTTCCTGCAAGTCTTTCGTAATGGTATAGGCATTGAAGAACTTATCCATGCCCGTCATGTCGATGTAGAACTCATCAATAGATGATTTTTCGTACACAGGCACCGTCTCGCGGATGATCTCCGTAACCATGTTGGAGTACATGGAGTAGTTGGCGGTATCGCCTCGTAGCACCACGGCCTCGGGGCATAGGTTCATGGCGGCACGCATGGGCATGCCCGAGTGTATACCAAACTTGCGGGTTTCGTAACTACACGAAGCTACGACCCCTCTTGGGCTGCTTCCGCCAATCAACACAGGTTTGCCTTTCAAACGGCTGTCCAACAGGCGCTCTACAGAGACGAAGAAAGTGTCAAGGTCCATATGAACAATGGCGGGTGTAGGCATACCGATAAGGAAAAATGGAAGTAAACAAATGTAACTAAATCTAGATAAAAAATTGACTTCAACCAGCGGGATTAATATCTTGCCAAAGTCAAATTCCTATGTAGATTTATAGTAATATTGTAGAGTAATGGAATGGGTGATAATTATATCCTTGATTGTGGTTGGCCTTGCGCTGATCGTCCTTGAAATCGTGTTTGTTCCGGGCACTACCGTGGTAGGAGCCTTAGGGCTTATCAGCATGGTTGGAGGGGTTTTTTACAGCTTTAAAGCTTTTGGAAATCCTATCGGTTGGGGCGTAGCTTCGGGCGCGTTCATTGTGTCGGCCATT
>JAGQYJ010000180.1 GCA_020436145.1 Cyclobacteriaceae bacterium
CCTTCCAGGCTATATATGTACTTGCTTGTCTCCTTTCGTTCAATCCAGTTGTCATGGGTATCGTACGTTAGGGTTATTTCTATTGCGCCAGTCACATCCCCTTCTCCTGGGGTTCGAACATAAAGTTTCGACCTTATAAGATCTCCCTTCTTATTGTACGCCTTGTAACTATGGTCGTAATGCTCACTTATTACCAGCGAATCTCCTCCAATGGTTTCCACAATGTTCCCTTGTGCATCGAGCCTTTGCTCATAATTGCGAAAATGATAAGCAGGGTTATCCAGTATGTGATCAATGCTTTTCAGCTTTCCTTTCTTATCGTACCCATATTTATCTGTGGCAGAAAAATCGAACGTATCCACCTGCTTATTCTTTACATAATCAATTTTTTCAGTTGTACCCACATAGTGATATTCGTCCATAAATTCTTGCTTACCATTTGCCAAAAGCTGGTCCGTCAGCAGGCGTCCAAGTTCATCATAGGTATAGATTCGCTCATACTTTGTTCTGCCGCCTCGCTCTATTTTAGCGAGTTTACCCTGCTCTGTGTAGGTAAATAAATGCAGTGTATTAAAGGTGCCCCGCTGGCCGCGGTGTACTTCCTTTACTTCGGTTAATTTCTTATTGGCATCGTACGAATAGTAGCTGCTTTCCGTGGTATCACCTTCGGCATTTATAAGGTGGGTAAACTGCAGGTATCCGCTTTTATCAAAGCCTAATACATTTTGCGTTTCATATGGATCTGCTTCCCATTTATTTTTTCCTACAAGGGAAAACCTTTGTGAAATTACATGTTCAACAGCACCTTTTAATCCAAATTCAGACGTAAGGTGGATCGGGTATTTGGTTGCTTCAAACCTGTCGCTGTAGGTCTGAGCTGTCAGTGAAGAGCAAACTATCACCAATGCTGCACTTAAGATAATTTTCATGACCTGCTATTTTACTATACAAGTTAGCCAAAAAACCATCAAAAGAAATAACTCCCTTACTTTTTATGGAGTTATCTATTACCGTAAAATCTCTTATTTCTTCAGATTTTAGTTGCCTGTCTAAGTTGCTTACTCTCCAATTAGTAACATATCCTGCACAGTGTCAAAGCTTACTTTGCCATCCTGCACGGTAGCCTTGGTGCCGGAGTAGTAGTCCGTTAGCACGGTTCCGTCTCCAAAAACAGAGGAGACATCAATGGGTTCTTCTGTTTTATCCAATACCACTACCACTTTGTCCTCATCAAGGGTTCTTGAAAACGTATAGGGTATATCTGCCAGCTTTTTATGCACTCCGGCACCCACAGCAGGGTGTGCCTGGCGAAACCTGCCAAGTTTGCTGTAATGCGCATATACTTCACTGGTGGTATATCCATTTTTTGATATGTTATTTTTTAAGTCGTTCCAGTTCATAAATGAACGCAGGTTGGCATCATGACCAATACCTTCAAAGTGAAGTGGCCGTGCCGTTTCGTCTCCATAATATACCTGGGAAGAACCTGGTGATAGTAAGAGCTTTGTAGCTGCTTCGAATGGCTTTTCACGCATGCGGTCAAATGGATGTTCATCATCATGTGAATCAAGATAGTTCAACAATTCCTTTCCCGCAAGGTCTCCATTCAGCCCATTACTGTATTGGCTAAATAATTCCTCCGGTTTCTGTTTTGCATCCCCGGTAAATGAGAAATTGATCAGGCTTTCAAACCCGTTATCAAAGAAGTTTACCACGCTATCGCCATAATTATAGCCAACTCCTGAATGAATAGAGTAGCCATACACTTCTCCTACCATATAAAATGGAGCGTCATCCAGCACTTTATCAGGGTTATTATTTTTCCATTCCTGAAAAGCCAATTGTACTTCTTTAAACAATTCTTCCCATACATATGCTTCTGTGTGCTTGGCGGTATCTACCCTGAATCCATCAATGCCCAGCTCCCGCACGTAGTCAGAAACCCACTTTATTAAATAAAATCTAGGTGCTCTTGGATAACCTGTTCGTTCAAAAAAGGCATCCAGCTCAGCCAATTCCTGATCCAGTCTGCCTTCAGCTTTCCATTTATCCAACAGGAACTGGGGTAACTCCACAGGTTCATTGCTATCCGTGCGGATGTCGGGCAGGTGGCCTGCTAATGCACAGTCTACGTTGGTTTCATAATTAACATGGGTACAGGGTGGTTCCATGCGAACCCAGTCCTCGGGCCAAGCGCTGTCATTAGCTGTTACAGGTCCTGTATGGTTAATAATTACATCCAGCAACACGCGTATGCCATGGGCATGCGCCTTGTCAACCAATTCTCTATAATCTGCCATTGTGCCCAGGTTGGCATCTATATTTGTCCAATCTCGGGGCCAGTAGCCATGATAGGCATAGTACTTTTGGCCGCCTCCTTCACGATATGAATGAATGTTTTCATATACAGGAGTAGTCCATATGGCTGTTATCCCCAAACGGTCAAAGTAGCCTTCATCCAGCTTTTGAATGATCCCTCGTATATCTCCACCTTCATAACTGCAAAATTTAGCACCATCGCGTTTTCGACCATAGGCTAGATCATTGGTAGTATCGCCATTGGCGAACCGGTCAGTAAGCAGAAAGTACACGTTGGCATTCGCCCAAAGAAAGGGTTGGCCCTTTGTATTTAAAACAATTTCTGTATCCGTGATACGTTCATGCGAGTTATTGGTACAGGCAAAAGCTATAAGCATTAACCCAATGAGTAATCTTAATTTCATATGGTGATTTGTTAAAGAATAACCGAAAATAACCAATAAAGTTATAAGCTACTCCTGGTAGCCAAATACTTTTTTGAGGAGATCAGTAGTTCGGGAAATCGGATCTTTTCGAATTTTTAACTCTTCCTCGGCTACCAATTTAAATAATCCTTCAATCGCAAGATTATTTACATAGGCTGTAAGATCTGTTTCCACAGGCTCCACAAAGGGAATTTTATTGTACGTGGTGGTTACATCCGAATAGTATTTGGTCGCATTCACAGATTCCAGTGCATTTCCAATAATTGGTTCAAATTTGGTACTTAGCTGATCACCTGTGGTACGTTTCAGATATTGGGTTGCCGCATCCTGCTCTCCTTTTAAAAT
>JAGQYJ010000181.1 GCA_020436145.1 Cyclobacteriaceae bacterium
CGTCTTTGTTCAGCTACCTCAGAGAGAGAACTAAGCCCGTCTTCAGGATATTGCTCATTTACAAAATCCTGATACGCTTTTAATAGACTTTCCAGCTGAGTGCTTTCGGTGGTTAAAGATTGTTTAGGTTGACAACCAATAAACACTATTGAAATCCATAAGAGGTTAATTAGGTTCTTCATATTAAACAGGTTCTGTGGTATAAGTGCCATTTACGAGACGCATTATTTTATTTGGATTTTCATTTTTAAGAGGCCCAGGTAATAATGGATGAGGGGTATTCTGATACGCCACTGGTCTCAAAAATCTTTTTATAGAATGTATCCCTACTGCTGTAAAGCGCGAATCGGTTGTGGCAGGATATGGACCACCATGCATCATGGAAGGGCAAACTTCAACACCGGTAGGAACTCCATTAAAAATCAATCTTCCCACCTTTTGCTGTAACTCATAAACGAGAGCTGTGTGATTTTCAAAATCATCCGGCTCACCAATTAACGTGCCTGTAAGCTGCCCATGTAATGCTTTTATGCAGTGGTCTAACTCATCGATATTTTCGCACTCTATAAGCATAGAAAAAGGGCCGAATACTTCTTCATGCAAGGACGGATTCTTAATAAACTCGCTTCCTTTGGTTGTGGCAAAAGTGGGCCTGACCTGATCTGCTGTAGCCTCCTTGTCGGATTCTACTAATACAGCAACATCAGGTTCACTTAGCATTTTGTTAGATTTCTGCATAAAAGCCTTCCCGATTCCTTCATGCAGCATGGTGCCAGGATTCGTTCCTATAAAGGCCGTTTTCAAATGGCTTTTGAATTCTTCCAATTCTTCTCCTCTTATGCCAAACAATAGGCCCGGATTGGTACAAAACTGCCCTACTCCCAATGTAATAGAAGCTGCATATTCTTGTGCCACCTCTTTAGATCGGGCTTTTAACGCCTCCGGAAGTAAAATAACCGGGTTCGTGCTTCCCATCTCTGCAAACACAGGGATTGGATTGGGGCGTTTAGCAGCAATATCAAACAATGCTCTACCTCCACCAACTGAACCCGTAAAACCCACTGCAGTTGTGTAGGGGTGCCCTACCAGTGCCTGGCCAACGGCAAAGCCGTTGTCGTACAATAAAGAGAAAGTACCATCCGGCATGTCATGCATTTGGGCTGCTTTAATAATAGCTTCACCCACCAGTGCGCTGGTACCCGGGTGACCCGGGTGTGCTTTTACAAGCACAGGGCACCCCGCAGCAAGAGCCGCTGCAGTGTCACCACCGGCTACAGAGTAGGCCAATGGGAAATTACTTGCTCCAAAAACCACAACGGGTCCCAACGGCACCATCATCTTCCGCAAATCAGGTTTAGGAACAGGGGATCGGTCCGCAATGGCTGTATCAATGGTAGCTTCAACCCAATTGCCTGTTCTAATATATTGCGCAAACATGCGTAGCTGACCTGTGGTCCGGCCACGTTCACCAATAATGCGCGCTTCGGGTAAGCCCGTTTCTTCAGAAGCACGGTGAATTAATAGATCGCCTAGAGCTTCCATCTCATCCGCAATAGATTCCAAAAAGGCAGCCCGTTCTTCCCACACGGTAGTGCTGAATTTTTGAAAGGCTGTCTGAGCTTTATGCATAGCTTCATCTACATCCTCAGGTGTGGCTGTAAAAAATTTATCTGGTATCATGGTATTCGAAACAGGATTTACACCGTGCAATGTTTTACCTGATCCTTCTGAAAAATCAAATCCTATTCTATTTCTGCATTCAATATCCATATCATAATTTTTTGTAGTCCGGTAGCGCAGGACGTGTATCGATAGCATGCTGCACCAATTCCTTTACTTTGGCCCGCTCCTCTCCTTCTAAAATCAAACGAGGCGCCCGAACATGCTCAGTACCCAGCCCCGTTAATGTTTCAGCTAATTTAATGTATTGCACCAGCTTTGGGTGCACATCTAATTCAAGCACTGGTATAAACCATCGATAGATTTCTAATGCCTCCTGTTGCCTTCCAGTTTTAGCTAATTTATAAATAGCAACCGTTTCTTTCGGAAAAGCGCAAACTAATCCTGCTACCCATCCATCAGCTCCCATGGAAAGGCTTTCCATGGCCAGGTTGTCCACACCAGATAGAATTTTATAACGGTCACCAAACTTGATTTTGAGTTTGGTAAGATAGGTTATATCGCGAGATGACTCCTTAATAGCCTGCACATTGGGATACTTTGAAAGCTCTTCAAACATTTCAAGTGTCACAGGTATTTTGTAATCTACGGGATTATTATAGATCATAATGGGCAGTTTGGTCACACCAGCAACTGCCTTAAAGTATTCCAACGCCTCTCTGGAATCGGCTGCATAGCGCATGGGTGGAAGCAACATTAGCCCATCCGCTCCTCTTTGCTCAAGGGTTTGCGCCAACTCAATCGCCTGCCTGGTAGTCTGCTCAGCTATATTCACAATCACATCTACACGCGATTGGGCTATTTTTAAGGTAGTATCTAAGAGCTCCAGCTTTTCTGCATTTGATAAACTACTTGCCTCCCCCAAGGTTCCACCTAGTACAATCCCCGCAACACCTGCTTCTATTTGTGCATTTATGTTCTTTTCAAATGTCACCAAATCCAATTGATCATCTGAAGTAAATTTTGTGGTGACGGCAGGATAGACCCCCTCCCATTTAACTTTTGACATATTCAAATTTTTAATTCAGTCAAATGTAAAAATTATAGAGCAGTTAAAATACCCTCTTACAAAATCTGGAATCACGAAAGATTAATGCAAAACAGCAGTAACAAACAGGTTATTCAGCTGCTTCAGAAGCGGCAAAACAGGTTAGTCAATAGAGCAGCACAAATTGTGATTGAAGAATTCTCTTACAGGGTATAATCCGGCCACAGAATTACATCTACCCTTCGGTTTCTTATTCTTCCTTCCCAGGTACTATTGTCATAAATGGGGTTAAACTCTCCAAAATCATGGATTTCTATACGCTCCCGAGATATTTCCATCCGGAGTAATTCATCAATAGCGGCCTGGCTTCTAAGCTCTGACAACCTCTGATTG
>JAGQYJ010000182.1 GCA_020436145.1 Cyclobacteriaceae bacterium
CATGTGCCTTACTATTAGATTCTGAATCAAGTTCAGAATGACCTATAGATCTAAAACCATGAACAAAATTGCATTAGTAACAGGAGCATATAAAGGCCTCGGCTTTGAATGGGTTCGTCAGCTGGCTAAAGACGGCTACACCGTGTACCTCACGGCCCGCTCTCTGGAGAAAGCACAAAAGGCAGTTGACCAATTGGAGAAGGAGGGCTTTAAAGCCATTCCCAAAGCATTGGATGTAACCAACGAAGAGGAGCTATCTCATCTTGCCAGCGAGATCGAAAATGAGTATGGACATATTGACTTGATCGTGAACAACGCAGGTATCAATTCAAAGGACGATCCTGACAAAAGTGTGTTCATGAAAAGCTTCCGGTTACAAGACCTGGATGCCGGAGAAGTGCTTAGGCATATTCACGTCAATGGAATAGCCCCGGTTCTTGTTGTTAAACATTTCAAAGCCCTGTTGGAAAAATCGGAAAAGCCGGTTGTTGTTAATATTTCCTCATGGCTTGGCTCCATTGCCAAAAAGGATTTTGGCGGTCATTATGGGTATGCCACCAGTAAGGCAGCGCTGAATATGATGAACAAGGCAATGGCCCTGGAGATCAAACAATATGGTATCACATCTATCGTGTTAAACCCGGGCTGGGTGCAAACTGATATGGGTGGTTCCAAGGCCCCGCTTACGGCTGAACAATCGGTAAGAAGCACGATCGATAAAGTGCTGAACACCATAACATTGGAACAGACCGGTGAATTCTTTCAGTGGGATGGTACCCCTCATCCCTGGTAAATAAGGAAAAAATTTTCCATCTGAGCTTAATAAAACACCCTGTGTTGGGTTAGATTTGATGGATAAAGTGAAGTCGGCTCTAAATTTAACCCTCTATGCTAATTCGTATTGTACTTTTGTCACTTTCATTTTTAAACGGGGCCTACATGCTATTGGATGGTGTGCATGTATTGCTTAAGGGCAAATATATTGGACCTGAAAAACCGGGACCCTGGGCCAATGTGATGTATAGGCTGGATGTGAATGTATTTAAGCTCGGCCCGATGTTCATTACTTTTGGCGTTTTATGGTTGGCGTTTATGTTAGGTTTTTGGCTGGGTTATTCCTGGGCCTATCCTCTCGGGTTGTTCATGGCACTCATGACCTTATGGTACCTGCCTGTGGGCACGGTTTTTTCCATTGTTGTTTTTGTGTTGCTATATATCACCAAGAGCAAGGCTGGTTTTTAATTTATCATGAGTTTAGGACACCTCCCCTGCTTGCCGCAGGCACGGCTTGAGGTCCGAAGGACTCCAATGGAGGGACTTATAGGGGTGTACTAAATCATCAACTCAACTCCATCAATCATACACAAACCTCCAGCCCCCGTCCGCCTGGCGTTTCCACACGGTGTGGAAAAGGCCTTCGGCACTTAGTGGATTCCCGTCCTTATCCATTGCCTTAAAAATATAGGGACCATAGGTGTACGCCATAGTGCCATCGGTGGAAACATCCACAAACTCAGGTTCCCAGGTAAGTTCCACATTGGTTAAGGTGGAGCGCGAGAAGAAAGCCTTCATCTCTTCTTTCCCTTTATATATTTTCTCTCCCCGGTTGATAACCGCATCATCGGCTGCAAATTCCAAAAAGGCAGCTTCCACTCCTTTCTCTTTTGCAGCCCGGGCAAAGTCATGCTCAGCTTGAAGCACTTCTTGCTTTACTTTTTCCAGATCGACAGATTCCTTTTTTGGTGTGCAGCTAAAGACCACAACGAGCGCTAACACTATAAGTTTTCTCATAGGGTTGTAAACGGAGTGAAGCAAAAAGAGTTAATATAAAGCGAATGCTATTAATATTTAGTTATTGGTGTGAATTTACTTTTTCAAGTAGTTAACCATTTCGTCCATGGTATTTTTATCGGCAATCGTTATTTCTCCTTGCCCATTGGGAATTGCTACTTGAACAGTTGGGGCAGCCATTATCTTATTCCCAATTACAAAGCATATTGGCTTACCAATATTTCTCTCAGTCATTTCCTTGAATTTTAGTATCCCTATATCATTAAGCTCAAAATACAATGAATAAACGCCCTCGAATCGTGGTTTCATTCGTATAATCTGATCGAAGTCAGTAAATGAAATAGAAGTTAAAGTGTTTAGTTTGAATGACTCTTTACCGTTGTAGAATGCATACTCCCTTCCATTTTCATCGATTTCGTAAAGTCCTCCAATCTTGCTCCTATCAATTTCAATAACACCAGATTGCCCACTACAACTTGTTAGAACAAGTAATCCTATAATAATTAATAATGTCGAGTCAAATATTCTCATTTCTTTTCAAAGCTTAATTAATAACAAGTTTACCTTAAACAACAGAGTTTTAATAGGACTATTTCCTCCAAACGCCCACATCCAGATAGTTTCTCAAAACCTGAAGGTCTTCATTAATGGCTTCTTTGTTTCCGTAATCCACCACATTTACCCGCTCACCGTTTTTCAGCACTAAATTAATTTCGTAACTGTGGAAACTACTCTTATCGCTTTTCACCAGTTCATCTACCACTTGCAAAGCGTGTATATCGTCCAGGTCGGCATAGGTTTTAATGTCATGCATGTTCAATACATCCCGCGGGCTTTGCTTTCCCTTCCAGAAATATCCTTCGCCTTTATCAAAGATAATTGGTTTGTTGGCCTGTTTGGCAATTAGGCTTCCTGCTCCTATAAAAATTAATCCGAAGGCCAGCCCAAAAACATAGGAGGTACTATTAAAAATGGCCCCACCGGCTATAAGCCCTACAACAATTAGAAAATACGGCATAATTCTGTAAAACGTAGTGGGTTTATACTCCAGCCGGCCAGGGCCGGTTTTAATCAAATGATGGGTCTTAAAACTAGCCCCTCCCCTTTTGAGGGGCTCCCAGCTTATGGTGGAGTAATCGGGTTCGTTGGCACCGGATAACATACAGGTAGAGGTGAATTGGTTTGGATGATAAAAATAGGTAAATCCCTGAACAGAAACTATTTATTAAAATGTCACCCAGATCACATTAGGTCCCA
>JAGQYJ010000183.1 GCA_020436145.1 Cyclobacteriaceae bacterium
AGGGTAAAAAACTGGGGCAGACTTAAAATAACCCAGGTGCTGCAGCAAAAGGATATTTCAGCATACTGCATTAAACAGGGGCTTAAAGAAATTGATGAGGAAGAGTACCTTGACACTATTTCAAAACTTGCCAGGAAAAAAGCAGCTGAGCTTCAGCTGAGATTTTCAAATACGTACCAGTTAAAGGATAAGGTGTCACGCTTCCTTATTTCAAGAGGTTTTGAACCAGAGTTGGTTTGGGAAATTCTGAAAACCTTAAGCTGAACCTTGCTATTTGGCAAATGTTGTCTGCAAGACATTTGCCCTTCATTCGATAAAAAGCATTTTACTGAGTGGAACCCAATCTCCAACTTTGAAGTTTACAGAAGTGATTTTGTCAAATTTTTAATTGGTATGAAAAGGTTAATATTGATTTTAATGTTAGGGTCTTCATTGCATCTTCAGGCCCAGACTGCCGAGCAAAAGAACTTTAATATTAATAAAGAAGGAGTTGCCATCGATGGCTATGATCCGGTAAGTTATTTTAATGGTGAACCTAAGCTGGGCGATAAGGATATGTTTTATAAGCTGGATGGTATTACTTATTGGTTTGCCAATGAGGCTAATAAGAAAAAGTTTGAAAAGACACCCTTAAAATATATTCCTCAGTATGGAGGATGGTGTGCGTATGCCATGGGCTTGAAACCTGAAAAGGTGAAGGTTGATCCGGAGACATATAAAATAGTAGATGGCAAACTTTACCTGTTTTATAATTTCTATTTGACCAACACATTAAAATCCTGGAATAAGGACGAAGCAAAGTTAAAAACCAGCGCTGATAAAAACTGGGATTCAATAATCAACAAATAAATGTATGAAAAATGTTATTGATTGGGTACTTAGGATAGTGCCGGCCATTATTTTACTGCAAACTCTTTTTTTTAAGTTCTCAGCTGCTCCTGAATCCGTTTATATATTTAGCCAGATAGGCATGGAACCCTGGGGTAGAATTGGTATTGGTATTGGAGAACTTATTGCAAGTATTCTTTTGCTTATTCCAAGAACTACCTGGTTAGGAGCTCTTGGTGGGATCGGCTTAATGCTTGGTGCAGTTTTTTTTCACCTGACTCAACTGGGAGTAGTGGTGTTGAATGACGGAGGTTTACTTTTTACTTTGGCACTTGTAGTATTGGTGTTCTCAATTATAAACCTAATTAGGCAAAAGCAATATTTTTTGTCATTTGTTAAAGCACTAGCGGGTAAGGCAAGCTAAAAATTTGTTTGCCTCATTAAATTGGATTAAAATTACTTTAGTTAAAAAAGCTATTTATCATAATGCATTTATCTCAGGCTACTAGCTCTATTCTTGATCAGGTTGCGTTTGTTATTGAACAAATTGAAGAGGAAGATTATACCAAACCTGTTGATGTGTTCAACAATTCTACCATTGGTCAGCATTTTCGACACACCCTGGAGTTTTTTCAATGCCTGATGGAGGGTTATGAAAAAGGGGTTGTCAGTTATGATAAACGTAACCATGATAAAAGAATTGAGACGGATAGGGTGCTTGCGCTTGATTTGATAAGTAGAACCCGTGATTTTGCAAATTCCTGTGATATGCAGAAGCCTCTGGAGTTGGAGGTAAATTATGAACATTCAGGTGAAGGAGATGTGGTTGTAAATTCAAATATGGCGCGCGAAATAACCTATAATATTGAACATGCCATCCACCATATGGCTATCATCAAAATTGGACTTCAGGTGGTTTGCCCTTATGTTGAGCTGCCTTATGGTTTTGGAGTAGCTGTTTCCACACTTAGGTACCATAACGAAAATGAGGCCTAAGTTTGCCTTCGATGGGGCTGCTTAAATTACGTAATTTCTGGACCAAATTAACTGCCTGGGAGTACTGGCCCTGGTATATTGTGTATATTCCCGTTTTTGCCTATTGGTTGTACCTTGGTTTACGGGCCGGGGCAATCTTCTTTTTTTCAGCGGCCAACCCTGGCATTAAGTACGGAGGCTTGATTAGTGCTTCCAAAAAAAAGATACTTGACTTAGTACCATCACAGTATTTGCCTAAGACCATTCTTTTGAGACAGCCAGTTCAAAAGAGATTAGTAATGGATGAAATGGAAAAACTAAAGCTTCAATTTCCTGTCATTCTTAAACCTGACCTCGGAGAAAGAGGTTGGAAGGTCGAAAAAATAAATACCAGCAAAGAGTTAGAAAACTATTTAAACGCTGTAAAGACAGACATTATTCTGCAAGAGTATCTTGATCTGCCATTTGAAGCAGGTGTATTCTATTATCGAATGCCAGACCAGGAGAGGGGGATAGTTAGCTCCGTTGTACTCAAAGAACTACTCCACGTTATAGGAGATGGAAAATCCAGCTTGAAGGAATTGATTTTAAAAAGACCAAGAGCGCGCATTCAATTCAGAAGACTGGAAGAGGCATGGAGTGAGCAGTGGGATTCTATTCCAGAAAACGGAGAGCGAATAGAGTTGCAGCCTATTGGCAACCACAATCGTGGCACAACCTTTTTAAATGGGAACCATTTAATTGATGAAGAGTTGATAAACACGTTTGATGCCATCAGCAAACAAATTAAAGGGTTTTACTATGGTCGTTTTGATGTACGTTGCAAAGATGAAGATGCTTTAAAAAGAGGAGAAGTTAAAATAATGGAACTGAATGGGGCTGCTTCTGAACCTGCACATATTTATCATCCTGGTTTCCCAATTTCAAAAGGATATAGTGCACTGTTCAAACATTGGAAAATGCTGTATCGAATTAGCAAAGCGAACCATAAAAAGGGAGTTCCCTATTTGAAGTTCAGGGAAGGACTGCATGCACTTTCCATTTCGGGCCGCCTGGCAGATCAAGGGCTTTAAGAATTGCCTAACTTTGCCTAATGAAGCATGAGCACTACATGAACAGAGCACTGGAACTGTCAGCCAATGGTCTGGGGTCAGTAAGTCCCAATCCAATGGTG
>JAGQYJ010000184.1 GCA_020436145.1 Cyclobacteriaceae bacterium
CGCTTTTCATAATATTTATTGGTCCGTGAACATCCTACTAATTTACACGCCTGAGCATGGCTTAACTTGTGGTGCTCTTCCAAGTATGCCAAGCCGTCTTTCTTCTGATCAGGCGTTAGAACTTTTTTGTGAGTAAATCCTTGATGGCGTCAATCTCCAGGCTCTGGTTGGCCACAATTTTCTTCAATCTTGAATTTTCGTACTCCAGTTCCTTGAGCCGTTTGAGCTCATCCACTTTCATACCAGCGTACTTGCTGCGCCAGTTGTAAAAGGTAGGCTCACTGATGCCATGTTTGCGGCATATCTCGGAAACCTTCTGGCCCTGTTGTGATTGTTCGTTGAGAATCCCAATAATCTGGGCTTCGGTAAAGCGAATCTTTTTCATTTGCGGTTTTTGTTTAGGTTAAAATTAAAAAATTCTATTTTTAACCTGTTCAAAAAAAGCAGCCTAGTACCCCCGGTACTTTGATTTTTATTGCGCTATCAAGTTGTACCAGCGTTTTGGAATAATAAGCACCTGCCGGAACCTCCTTCCATCCGTAATCGTCATCCTGGTTTTGATAATCAAAACCGTCTGTTTCATCAAAAAATAAATAGTTTAGATAGGCTGCAGGTCTGTCATCGCCCTGCCTTCGCTATTGCTTCGGCAGGCAGGCCTGATTGCCGCCCAATCCCAGTATGCCCAGCGCATCTATCCTTGTTCCTTAATAGGAACAGCGAAGTATAAAATTATCGTGGGACTGCCCCCGAAGTTTAGTGTCACTCAACTTAGGCACAAGTCTCACACATCCCATCACACTTCCGAAGACTCGTGCCATTTTAAGGGGCTGTTGTTGGATCATCTTATACATTCTTAAAATATTCCGTCTTCCATCAGAGAATAAAGTACTGGAGCCAGTACACTTTCTATGCAGAAAAAAATAGACACTATGCTACTGATTCTTTTTTCTTGTGCTGTCCATTTCTGAGAATTATCTAATAAAATTTTATGACGACTCTTATTTACAAAATATAAATAATTTACTGCTAGCAAGAAAATGAAAACTAGAAAGCCAAATAACCTAATTGAAATAAATTCCTTTGGGTCAAAACTCAAAACCCTCAGAACAACAAATAAATTTAAGGTTAAACCTAAAGAAATAAGAAAGACTGCTGAATATTCAGCAATGTCTTTGTCACCTGTTTTAAGTAACAGCCTATACAATCCTGTATAGATATAATTAATAACTTTCATCATCTTGGGAGGTAACGCATGGCCATATTAAGATACACAATTGGCATACCGGGTATGTCCCATGACTTATAGAAATCTTCAAAGGCTCCTGCTGCATCCGCAGTACCTAATCCGAACGAAATGTACGGACCAGCATAAGGTATTGCTGCTGAGCCTGTGATCAAAACTGAACCTGTAAACCTTGCATAATCAGAAGGTTTTCGATTATCGTTGAATATCAACTGCGCAGTTGAAGCTGCTAACGATAACCCAGTCACTCCCCTTCCTAGAAGTTTGACTCCTTTTGCCCCCGCTTGTGTCGCATAAACTGCCCCTGACTTAATTTCAGATTTTGCAATCTCGACTCCAAATCCGGCAACGGACGCAACGCCACTAAAAGCGCCATAGAAGAGGTTTGAGCTATTACTAATACCGCTTGACCCACTTCCGTTATATTGAACCACACCAAACTCAAAAATCTCCAAACCACCCACAGCCACTAAACCTCCGTTACCGCTGAAAGAGGACATGACCTGGCTTACCGCTGCCGAGGTAACCACACCACCGGTGGTGTGGTATGTGCCGCCATACTTACTATTCCCAATCGAATAGCTGAATGTTCCGGCACCGTACCTATCGTATCCCACTGCATTCAAGGCAAACATAGCTGAAGTTAAGCCTGGCAATCCGCCACCATAGGACGCAATTAGTCCATCATTGATCCATTGCTTAAGCTTTAGTCGCGCAGCAGCGGCATCTCCTAAATTATCAAGAGCCCCACCATCACCCGGCCCATATTTTGCAAAGCCGGTACCATACGTTGCAGCATTCCAGTTACTCCCATACATACCATTAGATTGACCACCACCGTCCTGGGCGCCCTTATCCTTCCAACAACCGCAGCCTCCCATGCTCGCCCATTCATACTCCGCTCCAGTTGGGTCGTTGTAATAAATGGGATCGTTCATTGAATAATTGTATGGCGTCATAGAGGCATATTTATCCACCATTGGATCTACTCCACTCATCCTGCCAATGGTTGGATCGTAACTACGAAATAACATTTCATAGTTGCTTGTAAGAGTATTCAACTCACTTCCTGCATTGTACAAATATTGATTGGGCTTGGTGTCCATGCGTGTCCAACTGTCTTTGGTCTGCAAGCCAAAGGCATAGTAATTGTTGCTCTGTACCACCTGTGATTTCGTATAAGTCACTTTCAAGTCGTCAAAATAAACGTAGTTGTTGCTCTCATTCTCATAGCTAAGGTAAATATAAATATAACCGGGCTTTTCAATAATGATAGGCGATCCAAACTTCACCAATGCAGTATCGTAGTAAGCACCGGAAGGCACTGGAATCCATCCAGAGTCATCGTCCTGTGTGGTCTCACTAAACCCATCGGTCTCGTCAAAGAAAATGTAATTCAGGTACGCAGCCGGTGTATCATCTCCCCGGTTACCTCCCAATCCCAATACACCCAAAGCATCATTGAATGTATCATAGATCGCCTGGCTTTCCCCACCGCTCCCATTCACGCCTCCAAAAGCCCCGGCTATTGCGGTAATCATGGCCGCCAGACTCGTACTGGAGGTTCCATAGCCACTGCTGTTTTCATGGTAAGCATATACAGAAGGTTCAACTGTGTCCCCGGGATATACCCTTAACATAATGCCCGGGCCGGAGGGATTGGATTGATTCATCCGGTACACTTTGCTGCCGCTGGGTGTATGGTTGGCTGCCGTAAAACTTACT
>JAGQYJ010000185.1 GCA_020436145.1 Cyclobacteriaceae bacterium
GATTTCAATTGGTGTGCCAGAAACAGTAATGTACTTTTAGAAGCGCTGAGGCTGTTTTATGGTTTTTCGGCCTGTACGCTTGTGTACAGTTTGTGCAAATGTGAACATGGATAGCGGTCATTTTCAGCAACCATTATTGGCTGGCTATATGTTTGCCAAACCACTCAATTCATGTACTTTTGCCCCACCAATAGTGGTGCATTCAAACAGCGTAAAAATCGAGATTATGAGCGTTTTAGTAAATAAAGATTCCAAAGTAATTGTTCAGGGATTTACCGGCTCTGAAGGCACTTTTCATGCGAGCCAAATGATAGAGTACGGAACCAATGTGGTAGGAGGGGTAACCCCCGGCAAAGGAGGGCAAACGCATCTCGATCGACCTGTATTTAATACCGTTGCTGATGCCGTGAAAGAAGCCGGAGCAAACGTTTCCATCATTTTTGTGCCACCTGCTTTTGCGGCCGATGCCATTATGGAAGCAGCCGATGCAGGCATTAATGTAATTGTGGCCATTACCGAAGGTATTCCTACCAAGGACATGATGATGGCCAAAGAGTACATCAGCAAAAAGGATGTTACATTGATTGGCCCTAATTGCCCGGGTGTGATTACGCCTGGTGAAGCCAAAGTGGGTATTATGCCTGGCTTTGTTTTCAAGAAAGGTAAAATAGGTATTGTGTCTAAATCAGGTACACTTACTTACGAAGCAGCTGACCAGGTTGTGAAATCTGGATTAGGTGTTTCTACCGCTATTGGTATTGGTGGTGACCCAATTATTGGAACTTCTACCAAGCAGGCTGTGGAGCTATTTATGAATGACCCTGATACCGAAGGTATTGTGATGATCGGTGAGATTGGTGGTAACTACGAAGCAGAAGCAGCCCGCTGGATTAAAGCACAAGGTAACAAAAAACCGGTGGTTGGTTTCATTGCCGGACAAACTGCTCCTAAAGGGAAACGTATGGGCCATGCCGGTGCTATAATTGGTGGAGCCGATGATACCGCTGCAGCTAAAATGCGTATTATGGAAGAATGCGGATTGCATGTGGTTCAATCTCCTGCAGATATTGGAGAGACCATGGCGAAAGTGATTAAAGGATAATCATCCTTATTATAGATAAGAAAAGAAAAGGGAGAGCATTTGCTCTCCCTTTTCTTTTAGTTATTCCTACGAAGGGAGGAATCTATTCTTTAAATCAAAATCATTTTGAATTTAAAAGGTGATTGTATTTATCAATTTGAATTTGAGATACTATTAAATCTATTGTAGCCATGGCTTCGGTAAGGGACATATCTTCAAATAATGGAGGATAATACTTTCGATAAGTATTGATTAATTTAGATAAAGGTGAATCTATTTTGTGTTTATCAATATATTTTAAATAATTATCTATGGTATCATTGAAGAAATTAATAGCAAATGACCTTTTAGGATTATCATAATAGAAATATGCATTTACATATAATACTGCATATGGTCTAATTAACATTCCAGTTTCTGCATTATAACCACCAGTAATTTCGGCTAGTTCGTCTTGAATTAGCTTTAAATTTTTAACGGTATTATCAACTTGTTGTACAAAGTTATTTTCACTTAATGAATCTTTAGAAATCGGATCAGATGTCTTCGAAAAATCGAACATACTAAAAATTCCACCCGACTTTTCTAGCCGTTTATTTTCTTGAAATCCACTTGTAGAAGAGTTAAAGAAAAAGATATTTAATCCAATAGATAATATGAGACCTATTGAAAGAATAAATATTACAACATTTTTAATCATAGGGAAAAATCGATAAGAAAATTTCAACCATTTTTTAATAGAAGCTTCAAGATAAGATATGCCAGAATAAATCCGGCATATCTTTCTTCTTTATGTAGATCCCCACCTTCGTAGAGATGACGGTATGAAATTATTAGCAACTAATAACCCATTAACTAATAACCACAAGAGGCTGCCTCAAAAGCTAACAAAATACAAAAAGTCATGCTGAACTAGTTTCAGCATCTTGTTGCTTAGCATCATTTTAGATCCTGAATCGAGTTCAGGATGACACTTATGAGAGCTTTTGAGACAGACTCTTCTATTTAGCAAAAGCCACCGAGCGCATTTCACGGATAACCGTTACTTTGATTTGCCCTGGGTACTGCATATCAGTTTCTATCTTTTGCGAGATATCAAACGAAAGCTGGTTGGCCTTTTCGTCTGAAACAGTATCAGAATCTACCATTACGCGGAGCTCTCTACCGGCTTGAATGGCGTAGCATTTGTTTACACCTTCAAAGCCAAGTGCCAGGTCTTCCAGGTCTTTCAGTCGCTTGATGTACGATTCCATTACCTCTCTTCGGGCGCCTGGTCGTGCACCGGAAATGGCATCACAGGCCTGTACGATTGGAGAGATCAACGAAGTCATCTCAATCTCATCGTGATGGGCACCAATGGCATTGCAAATCTTAGGATGCTCCTTGTATTTTTCAGCAAGCTCCATACCCAAAATAGCATGCGGCTTTTCAGATTCTTCAGGCCATACTTTACCAATATCGTGGAGCAAGCCGGCACGTTTGGCTTGTTTAGGGTTGAGTCCTAGCTCAGCCGCCATGATGGCACAAAGGTTAGCTACCTCACGAGAGTGCTGTAGCAGGTTCTGTCCGTAAGAAGAACGGAAACGCATACGGCCCACCATCTTGATCAGCTCGGGGTGGAGGCCATGGATACCGAGATCGATAACGGTACGTTCTCCAATTTCTACAATCTCTTCTTCAATATTCTTGCGTGTTTTAGCTACAATCTCTTCGATACGGGCCGGGTGGATACGTCCATCCGTTACCAAGCGGTGCAACGACAAGCGTGCAATCTCTCTACGCACAGGATCGAACCCTGAAATGATAATCGCTTCGGGAGTATCGTCTACTATAATCTCAATACCGGTGGCAGCCTCAAGCGCACGTATGTTA
>JAGQYJ010000186.1 GCA_020436145.1 Cyclobacteriaceae bacterium
GGAAGAAATTAAGGAAGGTAGCCGAATCGCCATCCTCATCAGGCATATGACGGAAGGTTACACCATCAATTTCCCTCAATCTTTCTTTCAGGTATTTTTTATTCTTTTTGTTCAAGTTAAGGATTTTATCAATCCTGCGCATTTGCGCCAAACCAACAGCCGCATGCAGCTCACTAATGCGATAGTTAAAACCCAGATATGGGTGTGGCTCCATTCCCCGGTTATCGCCCACATGGCTATGGCCATGGTCGGAGAACGTATCTGCTTTTTTATAGGTTTCCTCATCGTTGGTAATGAAAAGGCCACCTTCACCGGCTGTGGTTATTTTAAAGAAATCAAATGAAAAAGCACCAGCCGTACCAAACAACCCAACCGACTTGTTGCCATAAAAAGCACCCAATGCCTGACCGGCATCTTCAATCAGTTTAATTCCTTTGGTCTCGCATAATAGCGAAATACTATCCATATCGGCAGCAGCACCACACATATGCACCAAAAGTACCGCCTTGGTTTTATCCGTCATGGCTGCTTCTATACCTTCCGCGCTAAGGCAAAGGGTCTCGTCAATTTCGGCAAATACCGGTAAAGCACCCGCATAAAGCACAGCTTCAATGGTTGCTAAAAATGTAAAGGGAGGTACAATAACCTCATCTCCATGGCCAATACCTGACGCTGCAAGGGCACACGCCACAGCGGCCGAACCGCTGGAAACGGCATGGGCATAGCCTGCTCCCGTAAACTCTCTTACTTCTTCTTCCAGCTCTTTGGCTTTCCACATTCCCTGGCGTAGGGCATCATGATTGTATCTGAATAAAGCGGTAGTGTTGAGCACATCGTTCACTTCCTTTCTCTCCTCTGCTCCAAAAAACTCTGTTCCTGGCATGTTAATGGTAATTTATATGAATACTCGTTCTGATTTCGAGTGCAAAGATAAGGGATAATCAGGTGAAATATTGGGAATTTTGATTGTTGCTGATTTCTGGTTTTTCATTAACCCTTGTACTTACGAAACTACTTCCATGTTAATAGGAATAGCCACATCAAATCTAGATCCTTCGCCTTCCACGGAGTTTAATGTAATATCTCCAGACAACTTTGTAATACTTTCCATACTTATATAGAGGCCTAGCCCAGAACCGGAAGACTTTTCATGCGCACGGAAAAACATATCAAATATTTTGGGTTGCAAACTTCTGGGTATGCCCAACCCATTATCTTCTATTTGTATAACGACATGCTCATTATTTTTTTGACAACTTACCTTGACCCATGAGTTTTCTTTATTTAAGTCGCAATATTTAATGGCGTTTGATAACAAATTAGAGAAAACCATTTTTAACCTCATTGAATCAGAGTTGATCACAATATTCTCAGGGCAATCCCAAATCATTTCAACCTGATTCCATCCAGGCATAAATTGTAGTTCTTCATAAACAGATTTAAGCAGTTCATTCAGATTTACATCTTTACTTTCAACTTCTAAACGACTGTTACGTGAATAATCAACAATCTCTGCTATGAAGTTATTCATTGATTCAATTCTGCATTTTATAAGGCCAAGGTAGTTTTCCGTTTCCTTTTCGTTATCCGAAATCTCTATCAGGTCAACCAGCCCCTTTATCGTACTTAGGGGAGCTCGCAAGTCGTGCGATGCACTATACACAAAGCGGTCCAGTTCGCTATTGGTTTTAAGGAGCTGCTCGTTTTGTTCTACGACCAGTTTATCTTTCTGTTTAAGCGCTTCCTGCGATTCATAATTGAATTTGGAAATAAGGAGTATCGTATACACTGAAACACCTGATGCAATTAACGTATTCAAAACGGCAAAAACTATAGCCTGATCATGTTCAACATGGCGCCAGGCTATGAACGATACATCCGTTTTTAAAGTGATAATATCGAGAGTTAATGAAAAAAGCACAAATCCTATGGCCCACTTCCATTTTTCATATCCGTATAAAGCCAATGCAACTGCACCGGCAGTAACAAACTGCAAATGCATACCGGTTTCAAAGGGTTCGCTGCTGGCTACCAGAAAGATTAAAACATTAAAAAACAGTAATGAAGTTATTTTGGAAAGGTTGATGTAGCCCTTGTGAAGAACGGCATAGTTATACATGGTAAATAAAAAGAATCCGATATACACATAGCTACGAACATTAACTCCCAGAAATTTATCGAGAAGAAAAAAAAGAATGAGAGTAGAAAGCACCAGGGTGTTTAATCGAAAGATTAAAACACTTGCTTTTTTGTCTGATGAAACCATTGCACTGTTCATAAAAAATAACAACGGCTTATCTCACAGATATGCATGAGATGGTTGGGTTAAGGTTATGCGCATAAAATTAGTTAAAATGTAATGCTGGTGCAACTACCTGAGCTATTGGCCATAAGAAATGATGGAATGAACTATTTATTTGTGAAACGTCATACCTGTCTCCTATCCCCGTCATTCCCGCAAAGGTGGGAATGACAGATTTTTTTGGAATTAGACCCTGAAATAAATTCAGGGTGACGTTCTATTGAAAATAGATAATGAAATTAGAAGGTCATGCTGAATTAAATTCAGCATCTAGATTTGAGTCCAGGGAGACACCCATTCAACTAGTTGGAGATTGTCGGTACTCCGCCTGCCGAACGGGCGCGAAGTCGGACAATGACGTGTTTTTATGTATTATTTATCCCCATAATGCGACCAGGCGCTTAAAACATAAACAGTAACAATTTGCTCTTTAATAGAATAGACCAAGCGGTGTTTTTTGTTGATTCTTCGGGAATACAAACCTGCTAAATCATGTTTGAGCATTTCGGGTTGACCCGTACCTGTGGTGGGATGCTCCAT
>JAGQYJ010000187.1 GCA_020436145.1 Cyclobacteriaceae bacterium
TCTTTTCCCTTTGGGCAGCTTTAGACAACTTCGTCATCTCAAGCACTGCCAGAATATTCTCTTCAACCGATAGCTTTCTGAAAACAGATGCCTCTTGCGCCAGGTAGCCAATGCCTAACTTGGCTCTCTTATACATTGGCAGCGGTGTAATATTCTCATTCTCAAGAAAAATTTCTCCTTCATTGGGCTTTATTAGACCAACAATCATATAAAAGGAAGTGGTTTTTCCAGCACCGTTTGGACCCAGTAACCCCACTATCTCTCCCTGATTAACTTCCACGCTAACGTTGTCAACCACCTTGCGTTTTTTGTATTTCTTTACCAGATTCTCGGCACGTAATATCATAGTTTAATTTATTCTGTAAACTTAATGTCTTTTAGTCGAAGCTGTATGCTTCGTATTCCTCTGAAATTATTTTCCTCGATGTTAAAGGCTATATCCATTTCCCTTTCCATCAAGTCCTGATCATAGAGCTCCGGCATGCTAAAACCGATGGCATCAAACACTGCGCCATTTTGTTCCACACTTAGCTTTAGGTGTAAATCTTTTAAAAGGGAAGCTTTAAGAACTTGCACTCCTCTTGCCCCAAAGGTTGGCTGCATATTCCCTGGGCCAAATGGTGTCATTTGATTCAACACCTCAAGGAACTTATAGGTGATCAGATCCAGGGTGATTTCAGCATCAATGGTGATATGCCTTCTTTCCTGTTCGGGAGTAATGGTAGAGGAAACCGCCTCCTCAAATGCTAGCACAAAAGCATCCAGATTTTCCCGCTTTAAACTTAAGCCTGCTGCATATTTATGCCCTCCAAACCGCTCCAGCCACTGACTGCTCATAGTGATTGCTTCATGTACATCAAACCCAGAAACTGAACGGGCAGAACCTGTAACCATTCCATTGGATTCAGTTAATACAATAGTAGGTTTATAATGCACATCCACACATTTGGAAGCCACAATGCCAATTACCCCTTTATGCCAATCAGGATTGAAAAGAACAGCAGATTTCCGATCGTGATAAACCTCATTATCAGCCAAAATGGAAAGCGCCTCATGAGTAATCTCTTCCTGTGTATCTCTGCGGATCTGGTTTTTTGTGTTGATCAAAGAAGCAATTCGATCCGCCTCGGCCGGGTCGTTACTTACTAAAAGTGAAACCGCTTCATTTGCATGTCCAATTCTGCCAGAGGCATTGATACGGGGTGCAATACCAAACACCACATTGCCTACATTTAATGGGGGAGTTAGTCCGGCTACCTGAATTAAAGCCTGCAAACCTACCCTTGGTGTCATATTTAGTTTTTCTAAACCATAATAACAAAGTATTCTGTTTTCGCCCGTAATAGGAACAATATCGGCTGCAATACTTACCGCTACCAAATCAAGGTACTCAAAAAGTAAGCTCTTATCCCATTCCATTTTAGTGGTAACCGCCTGAAGTAGTTTAAACCCTACTCCACACCCGGAGAGTTCCTTATACGGATAGTCACAATCAGGTTGTTTGGGGTCAAGTATTGCAGTCGCATTAGGCAGTGATTCCCCGGGAGTGTGATGATCGCATATGATGAAGTCCATTCCCAGCTCTCTTGCATGTGCAATAGGTTCATAGCCTTTAATGCCACAATCAAGGCTTATAATTAATTGAAATTCGTTTTCGTGCGCCCACTCTATCCCTTGTATAGACACACCATATCCTTCCTCATAACGGTCAGGAATATAGTAATCCAGCTTTTTATAGTAGTTGGACAAGTACTTATAAACCAGTGCTACAGAGGTTGTTCCATCTACATCGTAATCTCCATAAATAAGTATTTTTTCGTGGTTGGATATAGCAGCAATTAACCTTTCTACAGCTATATCCATATTCTTCATTATGAAGGGATCATGCAAATCATCTAAGGATGGGCGGAAAAAGGTTTTTGCTGTATCGTAATCAAAAATACCCCGCTGCAAAAGCAAAGCGGAAGCAACAGGATTGGTATTAATAGCCTCTGAAAGTCTTCGGATTTCTCCTTCTTCAGGCAACGACTTAATATCCCAGGTCACTTCATTTTGCATAGCCAACAAAGGTAGCCATTTGGTAAGCCGGGGTCAAGTATATTTCTATGGAAACAAAAATGCCCCGACTAAAGCCGGGGCTGAATAAACTTACTTATTGAAAAAATTATTGCTTAACCATCTCAAGTTTAACAGAAATACCCACTTCTTCACCTACCGTCCATCCACCTTGCTTGGTTTTGGCATTCCATGCTACACCATAATCCATTCTGTTCAAACTTCCTTTTACAATAAAGCCGGCTTTAAGATTGCCATAACCATCTTCTGCCTGACCACCATATTTCACAGAAAAAGTAATAGGTTTAGTAACTCCACGCAAAGTCAGGTTACCTTTAAGCTCATACTCATTTCCTTTTTTCTTGAAAGAAGTGCTTTCAAAGGTCATTTTAGGATATTTTTCAGCGTAGAAGAAATCCTCACTTTTTAAATGATTATCGCGCTGATCGTTATCTGTGCTTATACTGGCTATATCCACTGAAAAACTAATTTTAGCATCCGAAAAGTCTTCTTTAGAAGCTACCATTTTACCTTCAAATGTTTTGAAGGAGCCATCCACCTCAGAAATAACCAGGTGTTCAACTGTAAATGTAACCTTGGAGTGAACTGGCTCAACCACCCAGGTTATCTGTGCTTGGACACTTAGGAAACCCATTCCTAAAACTGCCGCTAATAATATTCTCTTCATTCTTATTTCTTTAATAGTTTATTTAATAGTAATGCACGCAAAATTGGCTAGCCCTAAATTGCTGTGCATTCA
>JAGQYJ010000188.1 GCA_020436145.1 Cyclobacteriaceae bacterium
ACATGGCATTTGGTGACGGCTGACGATATCTACTGGATGCTTGCTCTTACAGCTCCTCAAATTAAGAGTTCTTTAAAATCCCGACATAAGTTTTTAGGACTGACAGATAAACTGGTTGCCAAAAGTCATTCGGTTATTACCCAAACTATTTTGCGTAAAGGACAAGCGACCCGGCAGGAGTTGGCAGATGCACTTATTAATGGGGGCTTCGAAAGAAGTGATAACCGGCATGCACATCTTTTACTATTGGCTGAACTGGATGGACTGATATGTAGTGGTAAAATGCAAGGCAAAAACCAAACCTATGCCCTGCTGGAAGAACGGGTGCCTGAAAAGAAATTATTGAGCCGCGAAGAAGCACTTGCAGAACTGGCATTTCGTTATTTCACCAGTCACTCACCTGCAACCCTGCAGGATTTTGTATGGTGGTCAGGGCTATATGTAAAAGATGCCAGACGAGCTATTGATATTATCTCAGACACCCTTAGCGAAGAACTTCTGGGAGAGCAAACCTATTACATACATCACTCCTTCAAAGGATTGCCTCCTATTGAAGAAGAGGTCCACTTGTTGCCTGCATTTGATGAGTTCATTATAAGCTACCGCGACCGAAGTGCCTCCATTACTTCTGAAAACCACAGCAAAGCTATTTCCAACAATGGTATTTTCTGGCCCATCATTGTGCTAAACGGTCAAATTATTGGCACATGGAAGCGCACATTTAAAAAGGACGAAGTAATGGTTGAAACGAATTATTTTTTGAATCAGCCTATTAAAATTCCAAAAGCAATTGAAGATAAGGCCATTGATTTTGGAGCATTTATGGGGAAGCCGATTGTGATAGTGAAATAAAAAAAGCCACTCCAAAGAGTGGCTAAAGCTAAATAGTGACTAATAAAATATATCAAGTAATACTAGACCTTCTTTACATTCACCGCATTCAGACCTCTTTGTCCCTGCTCCACCTCAAATTCAACCTCATCATCCTCTCTAATACGATCAATCAAGCCGGTTTTATGAACGAATACGTCCTGGCTTGAATCTTCCGGCTTTATAAAGCCAAATCCTTTTTCTTCATTAAAAAACTTAACTGTTCCTTTTTTCATTTTTATTATTTGTTTGTGTTTTCTTATTTTCTTCTTCTGTTGGCTCTGTAGGTTCTGTTGTAATATTCCCATCTTCATCTACATATGCCATCATATCTTCCAGTTTTCCACTTGTTGATTGTTCCTTTTTCTCCAGTTTTCTTTTAAATTTCTCTTGTTTCTTTTTAGCTTTTTTTTCTGCTTTTAATTTCTTTATAAAACTGTTTTGAGATCTTGTCATATGCTATCTTCTGGTGAAAACTTATTCTTTTGGGGTGTTTTTAAATTGTATCCTGCCTGCCCAGCACCCAAAGCATGGAAAAGTGGTTTTTGATTGCCAATGCAAAACTCTTTTGTGCATAATAAGGTAGATTAAACTCCCTCGCAGTTTGCTGTACAATACCTGCAATTTTACGATAATGTACATGGCATATATTCGGAAATAAATGATGCTCCACCTGGAAATTCAGCCCTCCTAAAAACCATGTTAGCACCCTGCTGCCCATGGCAAAATTGGAAGTGGTCAATAATTGATGGACCAACCTGTTTTGATCAACCTGCTCCTCTTCCTGCTTTATAAACTCAGAACTGGGCACTACGTGGGCTAACTGAAAAACCAATGTAAGTAAAAGCCCTGTTACCATATGCATACTCATAAACATGAGCAAAACAACCCATGCAGGCAATGGAAGCAAAATGATGGGTAACCCCAGAAATATAGCCAAATAGGCAAGTTTCTGTACAATAACAATAATAAGCTGTTGATTAAATTCTTTACCCCGTTGCACAAACCCCCTGTTGCGGTAATCAATCAGCTTATCAAAATCTTTGGCTGTTACCCAAAACAAGGTAGATATACTGTAGAACAGTGACGCATACAAAAACTGATACCTGTGAAACCACCTCCGTGGTTGATGAGGTGAAAACCGAAGCACAAAACGTGGTCTTATGTCTTCGTCAGCATCTTCAATATTGGTGTAGGTATGATGCAGTACATTGTGTTGTAATTTCCAGATGGCAGGATTTGCTCCCAGCATGAATGCTGAAAAGCTCATCAACGAGTTAACCCATTTTTTGCGGGAATATGAGCCATGCAAAGCATCGTGCATTACCGCAGTACCAATAAAGGCCTTACCAAGACCCATTACTACCCATAATCCAAAAAGTACTGGAATGCTTGTGATCCCGCTTATTAATATGATAATAAAAGGGACTATGTAAACCGACATGGCAATCACCGTTTTGATGACCATGTGTACATTTCCGTTTTTACTTAACTTATTTTCCCGAAAATAGGTATTCACCCTAGCCACAAGAGCTTTGGAAAACTCCATATCAAGTTGAGTGGAAAACTTATATCGGATCATATAAACACTACCATATAATACATACTGTTTCTTCCTTACCAGTACAAATGGCAATCCTTCCTTACCGGAAATACTGAGGGGGTACTAAAGAATGTTAACATTTCAATTCAGGCCATCAACCTGATCAAACATGCATTGGTCAATATAACTTCATGCATGTACCTCAAAGGTAGGGGCTAATGGGTTAGTAACCTAATTCGAATGAAAACTGATGAAAACAATAATTGCTGAAGGTAGTATTTCCAAGTCCAGGTTATTTAGTATCAATGCTGGCTGCCGTCTATTTCTATGAGTCTAAAA
>JAGQYJ010000018.1:0-13048 GCA_020436145.1 Cyclobacteriaceae bacterium
GTATTTGAAAAAAAGAGGAAGAATCAGAAGTGAGTTCGTTAAGTAAAAGAGAATCGAATAGTAAATAGTCATTTAATAATGAATCATATTCAGAAGCAAGAGAATCTTGTAGAGCAGATTCCTGTGCATGCAAAGGTTGAATTATTAAAAAACAGCAAAAGCCCCAAAGGGCTATTACTAGTACACGGGCACTATTGTACCTACTGTTGGTCATTGAGTGAGTACGTATAAGTTAATTATTGCCTTGCTGTATTCTGCGTTCGCGCTCGTTAAGCATTTGTTGACGTTGCATTTGCTGCCTTTTACGTTGTTCCAGGCGTCTTAAAATCATGGCTCTAAAGTCATCTTCAGCCTTTTTAAGGGCAACAAGTTGTTTGGCAGTTATTACTTTGGTCAACATTTCTGCATACTTGTTTTCAAGGTTTACATTATCCTGTCTGTACTTTAATTGAGCATCTACCAACTGTTGACTTTGTTCCTCGCTGAGGTTATTCATATCAAGCCCCTGGCGTGCTTTAAGTACTTCCTGCTGCATAGCCCTTCTTTCCTGTGCAAACTGGTTATAAATGGGCCAGAATTTTTCTGCTTGTTCTGGTGTAAGGTTCAACCTTTCCGTAATCATGGCAATTCTTGCTGCTTCCAGTTTTGCTCTGGCGTTACTGTCTTCAGTCCCAGGTTGAGCTTGTGCAAAAGCAGTATACAAACTACTGCTTATTATACATATAATCAGTGCGACCCTTTTCATTTTATATGTTGTTTTCATTTCCAAAATCAATATCGTTAATTAATAATTCCAGATCTTCATCCGGAACATCATCTAATCCGGGTGTAAATTCTTCCAATGATTCTCCTTCAAAAGAAACCATATCCAAAAGCTCATCACTAGTTATATCTGATTGGTCTAAATAACTTACCAGCTCTTCTGAACTTATTTCAGCAATCATTGCTTCAATTCTGGCATCTTTTCTTACAGGATTATTTAAGTACTTAAATCCTACGTATCCTGAAATAAGCACAACCAGTGCTACAGGAATAGCCAACCTCAGCACGCCTGCCGGAACCAACACTGTTTTTTTCTTTGTACTCTCTACCGCCCTTGTCTGTATTATAGTTGGTAGCTTATCAAAATAACCATCAGGAACCGAAAACACTTCCTTTTTACTTATTTCTTCAAGCTTGAATGGTTTACTATGTAGTTTGTCTTCACTCATAATTTTGTTCTTAGACTTATTATACATTCCAGGGTTTAACCATTGTTTAAAATATCTTCAATCTTTTTGACGGCATGATGATAGCTGGCTTTAAGTGCACCAACACTGGTTTCAGTTATTTCAGCTATATCCTCATATTTCATATCATCATAGTATTTCATGTTGAATACCAGACGCTGTTTATCAGGTAGCTTCAAAAGCGCTTTTTGCAGTTTCAGGTGGATTTCATCTCCAGAAAGGTTAGTTCCACTATCAACATGGTTGGAAAGCTCTTTTTCAACATCAACTATTGGCAAGAAAAAACGCTTTTTCTTTTTAGCCAAAAAGCTTAGGCATTCGTTTGTGGCAATTCTATAAATCCACGTATAAAGCTGAGAATCACCTCTAAAGTTATCCAGATATTTCCATACTTTAATAAACACTTCCTGAACAAGGTCATCCGCATCATCGTGATCAATCACCATTTTTCGGATATGCCAATAGATACGCTCCTGATATTTTCGAACCAGGAGGTTGAAGGCGTAATTTTTGGTGTCCTCACCCTTAAGCTTTTCAATTAACTCCGAATCTTCCAAATTGTGTTGTTGTTGAGTTATTGCTTAGAGAGAATAGGCGCAAAAAGGTTTAAGCTGTACCTATAGTTTTCTGATTCTGTCAAGGAATCCTTCAGAATCTCCTTTCTTGCGCACAATTAGCAGTGGAAACTTGTTTTCAACACGCACAAGCTTTTCAGCAACACTACCTAATATTAGGGCGGCTGTCGTTTTTCCCCGTGAGCCAATTATAATGCCATCCACCTTTTCTTTTTTTGCCAAACCTCTTATATCGGTGGTTTTATCTTCATCAAGGTCGTCTGAAAAAACTGGCTTTATCTCAATCCCCTTAGTGTCAATTTTGCTGATAAACTGTTTGTACGTATCCATCGCATGTTTTTTCATTAACTCAGCAAATTCTTCACGGGTCTTTCCTGAATAATGATAGCCGGATGGTACCGTAAAAACATTCTGACATATAATTTCTACAGGATCCTGAATTCTTGAAGCCATTAATATGGCACGTTCCAATGCTTGCTTAGAATGCTCAGAAAAATCAATGGGCACAAGTAGTTTTTTGTACTTATTGGTTCTTTTGAGATGTTCGCTTCCTCCAATGGGCACCGTAAGTACATGGCATTGTGCACGTCTGGCAATTCTATGGGTGAAGGTTCCGCCACCATCTTTAGGTTGTTTAGTGCCCACCATTACCATATCAATCCCTTCTTCTTTTATTGCATTTATAAAGGGCTTAATACCACTATCATCGTTGGTAATGGTCAGCTTATGTGTTACAACCCGTTTAGGATTAAAATGTTTTTGTATTAATTCTTCAATTTCTTCCCTTCTTTGCTCTATTGCATTTTTTTCAAGATCAGGAAAGTCTTTTTTGAGCTTTGAAGATAATTTGATGTTGACCTCATGTATAAAGTGTACATCTGTAACTTCAGATATATCAACAAAAAATTTGGCGTAATCTACCAGTTCATGATCAAGTGAAGAATGATCAAGAGCGATTAAAATTTTGCGAATAGGTTGCATAATACGCTGGTATTTTGAAAGTTTGAAATTAGTAAATCACCACTTCTCAACCAAGTCTGTGAGCATTTCAAATTGCTCTTTAGAATGAGTTGGAAAGTTGGCCACCCGAACATGGTCTGCCTTTTGTTTCCCATATCCAGTACCTATAATCATATTTTTTGTAGCCAAATAGTCAATTATACCTTTTGTGTGTTCTCCACTATTTAGCACTATTACCGTATCTGATCGCAATGATTTGTCCGTAACAAAGGGTTTTAGTTTATCATGCGAATCAATCATTTTGTAGAAAACCGCAGCTTTATATTTGATTTCACTACGAATCATTTGAATTCCCCTGTTCAACATGTCACCTGCTACCTTAGACAGCAGGTAAATGTTCAAAACATTTGGAGTGGAAACCGTTTGAAAATCAGCAGCATATTTAGCCAGTGCTAATAAATTATGATACGACTTCATTCCTTTGTTTCCTTTATTTACTTCTTCCGCCCTTTTTAAAGCTCTGTCGTTTACCAGCCATAAACCCAAGCCTGCTGGTAGCCCAAAACATTTTTGGACCGAAACATACAAAGCATCTATTTTCGCATAGTCGATGTCCAGATAGGGGAGGGAAGAAACCGCATCTACAGAAATAATAGCTTCCGGATTCGCTTCCCGTATTTTATAAATCACTTCCAGGGGAGTGCTTACTCCTGTACTGGTTTCGTTGTGGGTAACGCCAATATGGTCAGCTTGTTTAACAAGGTTAAAATCTATTTCAGGAAAATAGCCCCATTCAGATTCAGACAGCAGTGCGGTTTTACCTGAATCCTTTACCACATTATAAAATTTCTCAGAGAATGCCCCATTTACAAAGTGAAGTGATTTTTCGTTTACAAGACTTTCAGTTGATAAGTCCCAAACCTCTGATGCTGAATTAGTGAATAGTATTGTATAATTACCTGGTAATTGAAGTAACGATCTCAGGTTATTATCTGCTTCTTTATAAATATTTCTAAATTGCTGACTCCTGTGAGATATTGAACCTATTCCAGTCTTTAGTGCTTGTTTTAAATGTTGTTCAACCGTATAATACAAACCGGAAGGGCCCGGGGTAAAAAAATGTTTGTGCATACTGAGTTTGTTTCCACAAAAATAAATCAATGACCAATGGTATTGTTGTTTGACTGACTAATTATTTTTGAATAGCCACATGGTGCAGATTAGTTCGGTTAACCAACATTATAATTGAAACCGGGCGATGTTGTCGGCAAAATCAAGCCTCGACTCAGTGGACGATTGACCCGGCCAACTAGCTCAAATCCTGAATTTCAGGGTTAACACAACTCATGTACTGTGTGGTTTTTTATATCCACTTGCCAATGAACTCGTACGCCCTTCTTTCTGACCAGTAACTTCCATCTTTAGCTGCAGGCCTGAAACCCACATGACCCCCATGATCAGGTGCTTCAAAGTAAACGGATGCGTGGTTTCTTAGTTGTTCCATTGGGTAGCATGTAGGGGATAAAAAGGGATCGTTGAGGGCATTCACAATTAAGGTAGGTATAATGATGGAGTCCAGGAAATATAGAGAACTCGATTTTTCATAATAGTCTTCGGCATCTTTGAATCCATGCAATGGCCCGGTAAAAACATTATCAAATTCCCTGAGGTTGTTTATTTTGTCAACTCCATTGAGTGGAAAAGCATGAGGCATTAGCATATGTTTTTCTCTTACTTTGGCCTTAAGTTTTCTTAAAAACCTGTTGGAATAGATTTTGTTTTTTGGTCGGGATATTTCATCACACCCATTGCTTAAGTGTAATGGAACTGAAAAAACGGCAGCCGTTTTTACTTGTTCATATTTACCGGGTTGTTCTCCCAGAAATTTAAGTGTTACATTACCACCCAAACTAAAGCCTACCAATGCTATGTTTTTATATCCCATACCAATGGTATGTTTCACCACAACCTCAAGGTCATCCGTAGCCCCACTATGGTAGAAACGTGGTTGTCGATTCATTTCACCAGAACACCCCCGGTAGTTCCAGCATAGCACATCTATTTCCTTATTTGTAAAATAATGCGCTATGCCAAGCGCATATTGACTCTGGCTGCTTCCTTCCAGCCCATGAGAAACAATTGCAATGCTTTCTGATCCCACCGTATACCAGTCCAGGTCAAGGAAATCATCATCAGGAGTTTCAATTCGCTCTGTGGCTGTCGGGGTTATGTTTACTTTCCTTAGCAAAGAAGGGATTATAGTTTCAAGGTGTTCACCATATAGCCATTTTGGTCGTTTATATGAAGAATTTGTTATGAGCACGCAAATAAGTTTAAAAAAGTATAACTAAAGTAATATAATTCCGTTCGTTGGTTAAAACCATTTTTGAAAAAGTTAATTTAGCAATTAATGGCAAAGTTTAAATGGAGGATTTTAAAACCTCTTCTTTTTTTTGTATTCCTGTTTTTTTACCAGCTAGTATCTGCTCAAACCTCTAAAGCAACTCTCCATGGTTATGTTAGAGATGCTGCTAACGGGGAAGAACTGATAGGTGTTACAGTTTATTTTCCTGATTTACAAAAAGGGGTAGTTACGAATGCTTATGGATTCTATTCCATCACAGTTGAGGGGGGAGCCTATAATATTACTTATAGTTACGTAGGTTATGCTACGGTTACAAAGAATTTGACACTTGCCTCTACTACTGAGCTGAATATTGAGCTGGAGGAGGCCACTGAAACCATGCAGGAGGTGGTTATTTCTGCCGAGGCGGCAGATGCCAATGTAACGGATATAGCCATTAGCACGGAAAAGGTGGATATGACCCAATTAAAAAATATGCCTGCTGTGTTTGGAGAGCCCGACTTGATTAAAATGGTACAAATGATGCCCGGTGTAATAACAGCGGGTGAAGGTACCTCTGCCTATTTTGTTCGGGGAGGGAGTGCTGACCAAAACCTGATTCTCATAGATGAGGCCCCTATTTACGATCCCTCGCATCTTTTCGGGTATATATCAGTTTTTAATTCGGATGTAATCAAGGAATCTCAGTTGTATAAAGGTGGAATACCTGCACGCTATGGCGGAAGACTTTCGTCTATTCTGGATGTGAGGACGATAGACGGAAACAATAAAACCTTCGGAGGTGCTGCTTCTATAGGCACGTTGGCCAGCAAGGCCATGATTGAAGGGCCTATCAGGAAAGATAAAGGCTCCTACCTCTTATCTGCACGTAGATCCTATGCCGACCTGTTCTTAAAAATAGCCGGCAACGAAAACAGGGTTTACTTTTATGATATAAATGCAAAGGTCAATTGGAAGCAGAGCAATAAGGATCGCTTTTTTGCAGCTGGCTATTTTGGCAGGGACGCCTTTAAACTTGGTGGCGTTTTTGGGTTTGACTGGGGTAATACTACCGGTACCTTTCGTTGGAACCACCTGTTTTCAGAAAAGCTGTTTTCGAATACTACTTTTATTGCCTCACAGTTTGACTACGGCTTAGAACTGGAAGATGAAGCCCTGGGCTTTCGTTGGACATCGGTCATTAATGAACTGTCAATCAAACAACATTTCAACTGGTTCATAACACCCAAGAATGAGCTTGATTTTGGGTATAATCTTACCTATAGAAGGTTTCAGCCTGGCTACCTGCAACCGAATGTAGAATCGTCCATTTTCGATGGAGTGGAGTTGGAAAAACTTTATGCATTGGATCACGCACTTTATATTGGAAACAAACAGGTGGTTTCTGATAAACTCACAATGGAATATGGCTTAAGGTTGTCCATTTTTCAAAATGTGGGCCCGGGAGACGTAAAAATTTATGCTGATCCACAAGATAATATAAGGCCGGAAGTAGTACGGGTAGATAGTTATAATTCTCTAGAACCTATAATTACGTATTACAATTGGGAGCCAAGGTTTTCGGCTCGCTATTTATTAAACGATGTAAGCTCTGTAAAATTTTCGTACAACCGGATGGCACAGAATGTTCACCTGATATCTTCAGGAACAGTGCCGCTTCCTTTTAACACATGGAATCCCAGTTCTATTTATTTAGAACCTCAACTAGCCGATCAGATTGCTGCAGGATACTTTCGCAACCTAAAAGAGAATGCATATGAAATGTCTTTTGAAGGATTTTACAAGCACATGCAGCATGTAACTGATTTTGCTGATAATGCCAATATTTTCTTTAATGATGATATTGCTACTGAATTCAGACAAGGTGATTCCGAGGCTTATGGATTCGAGTTTCAGGTAAAGAAGAATGTCGGCAAGTTGACCGGTTTTATAAATTATACATGGTCGAAGACCGTCCGTACTGTGCCGGGGGTAAACCTTGGAGAACCATTTCCTTCTAATTACGATCGCAGAAACGCTTTTAACCTTTTAGCAAGCTACAAATTGAGTGAAAGATGGGATTTTACTTCTACGTTTACTTATAGCACGGGCAGGCCAATTACATTACCTACCGGCCAATATCAGTATCAGTACTATAATCCCTCCTATATAACTGAGCGTAACGGTTACCTATTGCCAGATTATCACAGGATGGACATCTCTGCTGTTCTTGTACCGTTAAAGAATAAGAACAGGCATATGCAAACCAAATGGGTATTTTCTGTTTATAATGTTTATAATAGAAAAAACGCATTTACACTTTACTCTCAGGATAAAGAAGTGGATGATCAGCCAACAGGTGAAAAAGAATTTGTAATGATCTACCTTTTTCCAATTGTTCCTTCTGTTACTTTTAATTTAAGCTTTTAAGATGAACCGATTATTTGTACTACTCATAGCAGTATTTGGCTTGATCGCGTGCGAGGAAGTTGTAGATCTTGATATTAATCAGTCAACTCCGCAAATAGTGATTGAGGGGTTGCTTACCAACAAGGATACTACACATTATGTAAAAGTGAGCCGCTCCATTCAATTTTATGAGTCAGGCCTCAATCCTGTAACTGATGCCACTATTACCGTATCGAACGGTTCACAGGTATATTTATATTCCCATAATCCTGGTGCGGTAGATTCATTAAATGGCTATTATTTTTCAGATGTTGCGTATGCAGGTAGTATAGGCGAGGCCTATACCTTATCCGTAAATGTTGGTGGAATAGAATATATGGCTACTGATACTTTGAAAAATGTAACAGAGATTGATAGTCTGGCTGTGGTTTTAGCTCCCAACCCGGATGAGGATGATGAGGCTGAAGGGCGGATTTATCAGGTACTTTTATTTGCTGAAGAGCCTCCTGCTACAGAGGATTTCTATCAGTTTCAATTTTTTAGGAACGATACACTTATAACCTCAACAAACAATGTTTATGTTTTTGATGATGATGCACTAGGTGATAGATTGGATGGTCTGCCTTCACCTATACTCTTTAAAGAAGGTGAAAAGGCAGGAGTGGAGATTTATAGCCTTACTAAAGAACAGTATTTATTCTATACGGATTTGAGTAATATTCTTAATAGTGATGGAGGAATGTTTAGCCCTCCTCCGGCCAACCCAAGAAATACGTTTACAAACAATGCGCTTGGCCTCTGGCAGGTTTCTGCAGTCCGTGAAGGAAATGTTATAATTGTTCCTTAAAAAAAATGACGAAAATAAAAAACCTGAAACCTTATAAATAAAAAATTGGTTGTATAGATCAATATATTAAATGTGAAACTTGAAGTTAATAATCGACAGGCTTACAGATTAGGATTGGTAAGCAGTGTATTTGTAGATGTACGTGAGAAAGACGAACTTGAACGTGTGTCTTATGATATGCCAAATGTGGTAAATATACCATTGAGTCAATTTGAACACAGGTTTCACTTGTTATCAAAAGAAGCTGATTTGATAGTTGTGTGCCGTACCGGAAGGCGCAGCGGAATCGTAACGGAATTTTTGCATAACAAAGGCTATACGAATGTTAGGAACTTATTAGGTGGAATTGTTCAATGGGAAGATGATGGATTACCTGTGACTCGAACAGAAGAAAAAGGCCTGTATGAACGAAGACCGGAAGCACATCCTGCATTTCACGATTTCCTGGAACGTATTAAAAGTATTATCGATTTTTAAAGCTTTTTTTAGAAATATAATTTTGTTACAAGTGGGTTTGTTGACATAATTACCTGTTTGTTGACCTTGCCACAGAGATTTGGGTTTTACAAGATTATTTAGTCACAAGGAGGGCTTTTCCAAAATTTTACAGCATTAAAACTGCAATAATTAACAGAATCATTTTTTGTCACATTATTATCGTTAATAACGAAATCTAATCATTTTTAAATTTTTGTCTATAGCGAAAATTCTATATATTACGCTCGGAAGCAATGTACAGGAGTAATGAGCGGAAAATCTGAATTTAAAGCTGATTTCAGCATTAACGCATCGAAAAAGATGCTTTATCCCTATATTTTTACTGCAAGTGGTCTGGCCCAATGGATGGCCGATGATGTTACTATTAATGAAGATAAGATATTTGATTTTATGTGGGAAGGCGAAAGCCATAAAGCGAGAATGGTTGCCCATAGATTAAATAGTTATGTGCGTTTTGAGTTTTTACCTGTTGATGATGAGGATGAGGATGATCCCCCTTATATTGAGTTACGACTTGAAATGAATGAGCTTACGCAATCAGTGTTTTTACTTGTATCAGACTATTCGGATATAAACGATAATGAGGAATCGTTGGATCTTTGGACAAGCCTTGTAGATACCCTTAAAGAAATAGTAGGAGGTTAGTCTCTTTCAATTAGCTTTGTACCTTGTTTGGCATATTTCTTGCCGAAAATTGCAGGTATGAAGAAAATCGACAAACTTATTATTCAGGCCTTTTTCGGGCCTTTTATTTTAACTTTTGCGGTTGTAGTCTTCATATTGCTTACGGTACAAATGATGAATTATGTTGATCAGATTTTTGGTAAGAATCTGAGCTATTTCGACTTAGGCGTTTTAGTAATGCATTTTGCAATTTTCCAAACACCGATTGCCTTCCCCTTATCAGTTATGCTTGCTTCCCTTATGACATTTGGGAACTTAGGCGAGCATTTTGAATTGACCGCTATAAAGAGTGCAGGCATTTCTCTGGTAAGAGCTATGCGCCCTATTTTTATCATTGTGGTTTTTATTACAATTATTGCCTTCTTCTCGAATAATTATTTGGTGCCTAACTCGGCCTTAAAGGCCTATAGTTTGCTGTACGATATTCGACAAAAAAAACCTGCGTTGGATATAGAGCCCGGACTTTTCTATGGTGGGATCGAAAACTACAAAATAAAGGTTGATAAAAAACTATCAGATGGAAAAACGCTTTTGGGTATAATTATTTATGATCATACGGAAAAAAGTGGGAATAAAGAGGTGACCATTGCCGATTCAGGTAAGATGTACACTATTCTGAATGACCAGTACCTTAAATTCGAATTGTTTAAGGGAGCACATTATACAGAAGAAAAAGGTAAGCCAAAACGGGGAAGGATTTACGATTACCAGCAGGTTGGGCCTTTTACCAGAACTTTTTTTGAAAAGAGCGAAATCATATTCGATCTTTCATCATTCGCCATGTCAAGAACAGATGAAGGGCTTTTTGCTTCCAATCGATTGATGCGAAATTTTAATGAATTAAGCAGTGACCTTGATTCATTATCGGATGATATTCTTTTAGCAGAGGGAGAGTTATATAGGGTTCCTGGACGCTATTTTGCGTACAGCAGCGCTAAAAATGAAATAAAAGTTCCTGAACACATTCAGGAATTACAAAAAACCGAGGATTCTATTAAAAGGGTTGAAGCAAAGCACTATGAAGAGTCAAAAGAAGAGATCATAGATAAAATGAACGAGAAGGAAATTGAAGATACATTATCTGTGAAGATAAACGCTTCCAGTCAAAAACCGTCTCAAAGGGTGAAGACTGCTCTGGCAAAATCACAAACCATTACTGCGAATCCTGTTCAAAACAAAAACAACAAAAAAGTAGAAGCAAAAAAAACGGATACGCCTGTTTCTTCCGCAAAGAATACAGGCAAGAAGCAGCAACCACCTAAAAAGAATGCAAAGAAAAATCAGCAACCACCTAAAAAAAATCAATCAACTGCTATAAAAAAAACAAATAAAAAGCCACAAGCAAAAAAGAAGGTGCTTACCAATGAAGAAATTATAAACCTTATAGAGGAGAAGTATGAAAACAAAGCCCAAAGAAGTAGAATATTGAAATCAGCCTTAGCCACAACACGGCAGGCAAAGAGCAAACTAACAGTTCAAAACAGTAGGATTGACCAGCTGAATAAAGACTATTTTGAGTTTGATATTCAATGGCATAAAATGCTGGCTACGGCAATAGCCTGCTTATCAATGTTTCTTATTGGGGCTCCACTAGGAGCAATTATTAAACGAGGTGGTCTTGGTTTTCCTGTTTTGGTTTCAATTCTATTCTTTATCATTTACTATGTAATTAGCATAGGAGGAGAGAAGTATGCAAAATCAGGAATACTTCCAGTATACCAGGGAGTTTGGGCGGCTAATTTTATTTTGTTTCCTATCGGCTTGTTCTTTTTACGGCAAGCCAGGAATGATGCCCGATTATTTGAAATGGATTATTACAAGGTTGCTTTCAGTAATTTTGTTATTAGGGTAAAGAAAAAGGCAGGTTAAGATTCTTTACCTATTAATTTAAAGATGCTTCTTTGTTAAGAAGATTACTCTTAGTACTTTTGCGCAGAATTTTAATTAATGCTAACTATGTATTTATCGAAAGAAAAGAAACAGGAAATCTTCGAGAATCATGGTCGGTTGAAGTCAAAGGCAGATACTGGATCTGCTGAGGCGCAAATCGCCCTATTCACGTACCGCATCAGTCACTTAACAGAGCACCTTAAGAAAAACAAAAAGGATTTTTCAAGCCAGCAAGGGCTTTTGAAGTTGGTAGGTAAAAGGAGAAAACTACTTAACTACTTGCAACATAAGGATATCGAAAGATATCGAGCTATCATTGCAGAGTTGAATTTAAGAAAATAAAAAAGGGGGTCAGCAGACCCCTTTTTGGTTTTAGGCTTTTGACGACAAGACTGTCAAAAGTTAGATGTTATATAAAAAAAGAAAGATGTCATTAAATGTAATCACCAAGACCATCGAATTGCCTGATGGTCGCCAAATCACCATCGAAACCGGTAAGTTGGCCAAACAAGCTGATGGATCAGTTGTTGTTAGAATGGGCAATACTGTTTTATTAGCCACTGTAGTTTCTAATAAAGAAGCAAATGAAGGAGTTGATTTCCTTCCTATGAGTGTTGACTACCAGGAGAAATTTGCTTCATCAGGAAAAATCCCGGGGGGATTTCTTAAAAGAGAAGGCCGCCTTTCAGACTACGAGATACTTATATCCCGATTAGTTGACCGTGCACTTCGCCCTCTTTTCCCTGGAGATTATCATGCCGAAACTCAAGTTATGATCAGCCTTATTTCGGCTGATGGGGATGATATGCCAGATGCACTTGCAGCATTAGCTGCTTCTTCTGCATTGGCAGTGTCTGATATCCCTTTTGATGGCCCTATTTCTGAGGTTCGTGTAGCGCGAATTGAGGACAAATTTGTTGTTAACCCCAGAAGATCAGAATTAGAAAAAGCAGACCTGGATATTATAGTTGCTGCTACAGATGAAAACATCATGATGGTGGAAGGAGAAATGTTGGAAGTTTCTGAAGATACCATGTTAGAGGCACTAAAAGTAGCCCATGATGCTATTAAGATACATTGTAAAGCTCAAAAGGAGCTTGCTGTAGAAACAGGTAAAACCGAAAAGAGAGTTTATAACCATGAAGTAAACGATGAATCACTAGCTGCACAGGTTAAGGCAGATTTGTATGACAAAGTGTACAAGGTGTACAACTCACAAATAAAAAATAAGGCATTAAGGGCAGAGTCGCTTAAGTCTATACGTGACGAGTACATTAATGCTTTGCCGGAAGATACGGATATAAACATCGATCTTCTAAAGAAATACTACCATGATGTAGAGAAAGAAGCAGCTCGAAATGTGGTGTTGAATGAGAAGGTGCGTATGGACGGACGTGCATTTGATGAAATCAGGCCCATCTGGAGTGAGGTGGATTACCTTCCAATGCCTCATGGTTCAGCAGTGTTTACAAGAGGAGAGACCCAATCCCTCTCAACTGTTACATTGGGAACAAAGCTTGATGAGCAAATGATTGATAGTGCGCTGACAAAAGGCACAAATAAATTTATGCTTCATTATAACTTCCCTGGTTTCTCAACCGGTGAGGCACGA
>JAGQYJ010000018.1:13146-15074 GCA_020436145.1 Cyclobacteriaceae bacterium
TGATAGTGCGCTGACAAAAGGCACAAATAAATTTATGCTTCATTATAACTTCCCTGGTTTCTCAACCGGTGAGGCACGACCTAACCGTGGACCTGGACGGAGAGAAATCGGGCATGGTAATTTAGCGTATCGTGCTATCAAACCGATGCTTCCTGCAGAAGATAAGTTTCCCTACACCATACGTATAGTATCAGACATTCTTGAATCCAATGGTTCTTCCTCAATGGCAACCGTATGCGCAGGAACACTGGCATTGATGGATGCGGGTGTGCAAATTGAGGCACCTGTTTCAGGTATTGCTATGGGGATGATCTCAGATGCTCAAACAGGAAAATATGCTATTCTTTCTGATATTCTGGGAGATGAAGATCACCTAGGTGATATGGATTTTAAAGTAACAGGTTCTGAAAAAGGTATTACCGCTTGCCAGATGGATATCAAGGTTGACGGCCTATCGTACGAAGTACTCAAGGAAGCTCTGGAGCAAGCACGCAAAGGCAGGTTACATATTCTTGGTAAAATGAAAGAAACCATTTCCGAGCCAAGAAAGGACCTGAAACCTAATGCACCAAGATATTTTGTGATTGATATTCCTAAAGACCTTATTGGAGCTGTAATCGGTCCTGGTGGTAAAATTGTTCAGGAGATTCAAAAAGAATCTGGCGCTACAGTGGTTATAGAAGAAATTGAAGACCGAGGCCGTGTTACAGTATTTGCACCGGATCAGGGATCAATGGATACTGCAACTGGTAAAATAAAGGCAATTGTTGCTCAGCCGGAAGTAGGCGAAGAATATGATGGAATTGTGAAGTCTGTGGTGCCTTTTGGTGCTTTTGTTGAATTCATGCCTGGCAAAGAAGGTCTTTTGCACATTTCAGAAATCAAGTGGGAACGATTGGAAAACATGGATGGAGTTCTGGAAGTGGGAGAGGAAGTTCGAATTAAACTGGTAGGTATAGATCCAAAATCAGGTAAATTCAGACTATCACGTAAAGTGCTCTTACCTAAGCCGGAAAAGAAGGACTAACCGTAAGAACAGATGTATTGAAGGAGGCTTAAGCCTCCTTTTTTTATGCCATCTGAAAATTAAACTTGTACTATTCAACTTATTAATTGGAATTAATTATATTTACAATCAGGGAATAAGTATTCGTTTTCCAAGACCTGTCTGCATGCGTCAACTTAAAATAAGTAAACAAATTACCAATAGGGAAAGTATATCCCTTGATAAGTATTTGCATGAAATAGCAAAAGTTGAATTGCTTACTGCCGAGGAAGAAGTTGATCTGGCCAAACGAATAAAGGAAGATGACCCAAAGGCTCTCGAAAAGCTAACAAATGCGAATCTGAGGTTTGTAGTTTCTGTAGCAAAGCAATATCAAAACCAAGGACTTACTCTGGGAGATTTAATAAATGAGGGAAATTTAGGCTTGATTAAAGCAGCTAAGCGTTTTGATGAAACACGAGGCTTTAAATTTATATCCTATGCAGTTTGGTGGATTCGCCAATCAATCCTTCAGGCTCTTGCTGAACAATCCAGGATTGTGAGGTTACCCTTGAACAGGGTTGGTTCACTTAACAAAATTTTAAAAACATTCTCAGATCTGGAGCAACAATATGAACGTGAACCCTCGGCAGAGGAAATAGCAGAAATACTTGAAATGGCTCCAGAGGAAATAGCCACCGCCATGAAACTGGGAGGAAGGCATCTTTCAATGGATGCTCCTGTAAACGGTGAAGAAATGAACCTGCTGGATATAATGGAAAACAATGACCATATTCCTGATGCTTTTTTAATGAACGACTCATTACATATGCAAATCCAGAGAGCAATAGCTACTTTAACCCAGCGTGAGGCGGATGTTATTTGCTATTATTTTGGCCTTAATGGGTTTAAATCACTTACACTTGAAGAAATTGGAGGCAAG
>JAGQYJ010000018.1:15174-17052 GCA_020436145.1 Cyclobacteriaceae bacterium
TAAACCTTACACGTGAACGTGTTCGCCAGATAAAAGACAGTGCTATTCGAAGGCTTCGGCAGGGCTCCCGAAGCAATAGCTTGAAACCATATTTAGGATAATTTTGTTGTAACTTTGCGACAGTAAAGCAGGCTCAGGAACAGAGCCTATTTTTTGTATACATAGAAGTAGAATTATGACAAAAGAAGATGTTAAAGTACTGATAATAGGATCAGGACCAGCTGGTTATACAGCAGCAATTTATGCAGCCCGGGCAGGGTTAAAACCTGTACTTTATACGGGTGGAGAGCCAGGAGGCCAGTTGACAACAACAAACGATGTTGAAAATTTTCCGGGTTACCCGGAGGGTATCAATGGACCTGAAATGATGATGCAACTGCAACAACAGGCAGAACGTTTTGAAACGGATGTTCGGTATGGCGTAGTTACATCTGTGGATTTTTCAGGATATCCTCATAAAGCAATTGTGGATGACACTCACGAAATAACCGCACAGGCAGTTATTATTGCAACAGGAGCATCAGCAAAATATTTAGGGCTTGAATCGGAAAAAAAATTGAGTGGAAAAGGCGTTTCTGCCTGTGCCATTTGTGATGGTTTCTTTTACAAAGGAATGAAAGTAGCCGTTGTAGGAGGAGGAGATAGTGCAGCTGAAGAGGCTACTTACCTAGCTAACCTTTGCCCTAAAGTTTACTTAATTGTAAGAAGGGATGAACTAAGAGCTTCTACCATAATGCAGAAACGTGTACTGAATTCCCCAAACATAGAAGTTCTTTGGAATTCCGAAACACTAGACGTGTTGGGTGAGGATAAGGTAGAAGGTGTTATGCTTATAAATAATAAGACTAAAGAAGAGTACACTATTGATGTGGAAGGCTTTTTTGTGGCCATAGGTCATAAACCAAATACAGATATTTTCAAGGAATATCTGGAAATGGATGAAACAGGATATTTAAAAGTAATACCCGGTACCTCTAAAACTGCTATTGAAGGAGTCTTTGTAGCTGGAGATGCAGCAGATAAAGTTTACAGACAGGCTATTACAGCAGCAGGCACAGGATGTATGAGTGCCTTGGATGCAGAGAAATTCCTTGCTGCCAAGGAAATGGAAATAGCTTAAAGGAGTATTAACAAAGTTTACGGGCACGCCTAAAAGCGTGTCCGTTTTTTTATCAAAACAAACAATTATGAGCGCACCTAAGCTGGATATTCTTGCGTTAGCAGCCCACCCGGATGATGTGGAACTTTCATGTGGAGGAACCATTGCCAAATACTGTAGCCTTGGTAAAAAAGTTGGCATAGTAGATTTTACCATGGGCCAAATGGGGACCAAGGGAAATCCTGAATTACGTATGGAGGAATCTGCTAATGCAGCTAAAGCTTTTGGTTTGGCTGCTCGTGAAAACCTGGGGCTCGAAGACGTGTTTTTTGAAAATACTATTGCCAACAGGCTTAAAGTGGTTGAGGTTATTCGTAAGTACAGACCTGAGATACTTCTTATAAATGCACCTGACGACCGTCACCCTGACCATGGACGGGCAGCGGAAATTTCCAAAGCTGCCGTGTTTTTGTCTGGCCTTGTAAAAGTTGAAACAATAAGTGAGGGAAAACCTCAGGAAATATGGAGACCTCGTGTAGTGTATCATTATATTCAAAGCAAAATGCTTCAGCCCGATTTTGTTCTTGATGTATCCAACTACTTGGAGAAAAGAAATAAGGCTATCTGGGCATTTAAATCTCAACTACATGACCCGAAAAGTGATGAGTTGGATACATATATTTCCTCCCCCGAATTCCTGAAAATGCTGGATGCCAGGGGGAAAATGCTGGGACACTCCATTGGTGTTGAGTTTGCAGAAGGATTTATTGGTATTCGGA
>JAGQYJ010000018.1:17149-32402 GCA_020436145.1 Cyclobacteriaceae bacterium
GAAAATGCTGGATGCCAGGGGGAAAATGCTGGGACACTCCATTGGTGTTGAGTTTGCAGAAGGATTTATTGGTATTCGGAAAATAGGTGCTTCAGATTTATTTTCCCTTCTTTAAATTCCTTATCAAGCATTCGATAATGTTTCAAAAGTTTTAGAGGATTATCCTCATTCAAATTCACGAGCAACGAAGCTGCCTTTGTTACCGGAATAGAAGTGTAATAATTATCCCGCAGGTAGTGTACAAAATGCAGAGCTTTTAGTCCATCAAACCAATGAAACCATTTGTTTAAAAACATTTCAGGGGTAGTACTTTGTTTATTTATACGAATAAGCTCGTTCTCATAATTGGCATCTTTCAGAAACCTAATTACAGCGCTGGATAATCTAGTTTCAAATTTAGTGTAGTTACTGTTTTTAAAGTGATACGGAACACTGACCAACAATTCATTTAGTAACCTGAATATCTCTGGGTGATAGGAAAGTAATTCACTCTTTTCTTCCTTCAACCAGGTGCCCATTGCTTTTCCTGTGCCAAAAGGCACTCTATCCGATACCCTGGGAGAAGGATAAACTGTGGTTGTGTTTACCTCGCCAAAATTGCCGTAAGGAATGACCTTATGCAAGAAATGAAAATCTTCACCAGCCTTTCTCCTGTTCATTCCTCCGGCTTTTTGATACATATCCGATCTAACCGCCATGCTAGAACCAACGGTATGAAAAGCATATGGATATCCGGCCCTGCGTAGTGCATTGACATAATATCTTAGGTGCAATTCGTACTGAACGATTCCCGACAATTCGCTTTCATTCAGGGAGTTAATAGGGTGTTCATAATAAATGGATGCACCTTGCAATTCCCTGGTATCAAATGCATTATAGACTTCCGTTAAATAGTTTGGTGAACATTTACAATCAGCATCATAGCATAGAATAATTCCCTTTTTATTTCCAATAGATTCAAACCTCCTTGTAGCCTCATCCATTCCTGCTTTTCGTGCGAGGCCTACTCCGGCATGCCTTTTAGGTAGCTTTAAACGGCTACAATAAAAACTGATGCCTGGTTTTTGATGAGATGCGAGCCATTCTGCGGCTTGCAAATATGTTACATTATTCTGTTGGATAACTTTCGCCTCGCTATCCTCTGCTTCATTAATCACCAGTATAACTTCAACATGAATAGCTGGTAGTTCGCAATTGTACAAACTTTCAAGAGCGGGTGTAATGTCCGGTTCATTATACACGGGTACTACAACCACGAGTCCCAGATTATTGGGTTGGTTTTCTGCCAATTTTAAGGACTTGAAGGCATATCTTTCCAGGTAAACACTCATCAGGGGGATAACCTGGTGATTTCCCAGTTTTCACCCTCTAACCTGTAATTAATACGATCATGCAATCTACTTGGTCTTCCTTGCCAAAATTCCATTCGATCAGGCTTTAAGATATAGCCTCCCCAAAAATCTGGTAATGGAACCTCCTGACCCATAAGTTGGCCGGCCTTTATCGCAAACTTACGCATCAGGTGAAATCTTGAAGGTATTGGCTGGCTTTGATGTGAAACCCAGGCGCCTATGCGGCTTTTCCACGGCCTTGTTTTGAAATATTCTGCGGAGGCATCAGAAGATATCTTTTCTACTTTGCCTTCGACCCGGACCTGTCGATCCAATTCTTTCCAATAAAAAGTAAGAGAAGCAAATGGTACATGTTCCATGTGCTTTCCCTTTTCACTGTTATAGTTGGTAAAGAATACGAAACCATTGCTTTCAATTCCTTTAAGTAGAACTACTCTGGCAGAAGGTCTGCCCTCAGGTGAAACGGTTGAAAGCGTCATGGAAGTAGCATCCACAATTTCTGAATCCAATGCTTCCTGAAACCAATGTTCAAATTGAACAATCGGGTCACGATTCACATCGGCAGCAGACAATTTTTTGGATGAATAATCCCTGCGTAAATTAGCTATTTCCTTTGAAATCATTATGAATTCAAAAGTAGCTGAAAACTATTTTGCGGCTTAAATAATTGCAAATAATTGTGTTTTACTATCGACAAATACATCAGAAAAACTAAATTTAAGCCAAAGACGTTCTTCAATTAAGCAAAGCGTTAGTATGGATAACCCATTTTTCAAATATCGGAACGAGAACCCACCAAAGAAAGGCAGCCTTTTGATTTCAGAACCTCATTTGCCAGACAATAATTTTGAGCGTTCTGTCATTTTGCTTTGCGAGCATTCTGAAGAAGGAAGTTTTGGTTTTGTACTAAACAAGGCTGCAGATATGAGTTTAAGCAGTATAATGTCGAATGCTCAAGGGCTGGATTTTCCAGTTGGTGTTGGTGGGCCTGTAGAAAGGAACACCTTACACTTTTTGCATAGAAATAATGCAGATCTTGAAATGAGCACACCTATTACAGAATCAATTTATTGGGGTGGTGATTACGACCAGGTTACTGAGAAACTACGATTTGGAGACTCCTCTGAAAAGGACTTTCTGTTTTTCGTTGGTTATTCTGGCTGGTCAGCGGGACAATTGGATGAAGAGATTGAACATAATTCCTGGATTGTTTTTCCTAAAGCAACCGAACAATTAGTGTTCAATACCCGTAAAAACATATTGTGGAAGGAAGTACTTAGTCAAATGGGCGGGCGATTTTCAATTTATGCAAATTATCCTTCCGATCCCCGCTTAAATTGATAGATTTCGTAGTTTTGCTGCCCTAAGGGGGAAATTTAATACTGATGAAAGAGAGAGAAGAAGTAAACGGTACAGAACAGGTAAGTTCTGGAAACATAAAGTCGGCCAAGCTTGAAAATGTTGAAAAAACAACAATTGATACGGCAGAGACCAATGAAGTAGAAAAATCTGAAATAGCATCTGAGAAATCAGAAGTGACAGAAGTTTCTGTTGAAGAGGAAGATGCTATAAATGTTGTTGAAAATGAAGCGGAAGGGAATGTTGTACCAGTAGAAGCAAAGGAGACTGATAAAGAAGAAATTAAAATAAGTGCAGAAGCTGATGCTATTAAGAACGAGCAGCCTGAAAACCAGGATATTAAGGAAGAAGATAGTACGCATGAGGAGGATGATCATGAAGAGGACGATCATGAGGAGGATGAATTAGTTAACGAGGACTTTGAAAACTATAATAAGGAGCAATTAGTTGAGCTTGTTAAAAAACTAGCGAAACATGACAACCCCCTTTACGCAGATAAATATTTAAAAAGAGTTGAACACCTTTTTGAAGACATAAAAAATGCTGAAATTGAAGAAGCAAAATCAAAATTTGTTGAAGAGGGTGGTGATGATGAAGGATTTAGCTTTAATGCTGATGAACTCATCAATCGTTTTGAAGCCAATAGTCAGCTAATTCATGACCGTAAGTCAGTTTTTATAAAAGAAAGGGAAGCGCATAAGCAAGCCAACCTAAAGAAAGCTGAAGAAACACTGGAAAAATTGCGAGAGTTTGTTGACTCTGAAGAATCCAGTGCCAGCTTTAGCAAGTTCAAGGAAATCCAATTGGAATGGAAAGCAATTGGAGATGTTCCCGGGCAGTACTCAAAAACGTTATGGGCCAACTATAATGCATTAGTTAGCAGGTTTTATGACCAACGGAGCATTTATTTTGAACTAAAAGAGCTTGACCGGAAAAAGAACTATGAGGCTAAGTTGAAGTTGTGTGAAAGAGCAGAGCAACTGGCCGGTTTTGAAAACCTTAAAGAGGCAATAGGTTCGCTCAATGAGTTACATGATGAGTTCAAACATATTGGTCCGGTTCCTGAGGATGTTCAGGAAGATTTATGGTTAAGATTTAAAGCTGCCTCCGATGCGGTGTATATCCGCAGAAAAGAATTCATCAGTGATCTGAAAACTGAGTTGAATGAGAACCTTGCTAAAAAACTTGACCTTATTGAAAAAATTAAGGAGTTTGAAACTTTTGATTCTGACAGAATTAAGACATGGAATGCAAAAACTAAAGAGGTACTCGACATACAAAAATCATGGGAAGCGATTGGTGGCCTGCCTAGAGAAAAATCTAAAGAGGTTAACCGAGCGTTTTGGTCCAGCTTCAAAGCATTTTTCCATAATAAGGGCAAGTTTTTCAAGAAGCTGGATGAACAGCGTAGTGGTAATTATGAGGAAAAACTAAAATTGGTTGAAAAGGCCGAGTCCTTAAAAGAAAGTACTGATTGGACAGAAACAGCTAATGAATTTAAGACCCTTCAAAAAGAATGGAAGGAAATTGGGCCTGTTCCTGAGAAACACAGAAATGAAGTATATCAGCAATTTAAAGCTGCATGCGATTTTTTCTTTGAAAATAAACGTTCGAACCATAAGGAGGAAGAAAAAGGGTATAGAGAAAATCTCAAACGTAAGAACGAAATAATAGATCAGATTGAACAATGGGTGGATTCAGCTAATGATCATATAGAAGACCTTAAAGAAAAGTCTGTGGAATTTGCCAAGATTGGTTTTGTGCCAAGAAAGGATATAAGAAAAGTAAAAACAGGATTTGCTGAAGCGGTAGATAAGTTTATGGGTGGTCTGACCATTTCTGAGGATGAAATAAAGGCCTTACGGGTTGAAATTGAGTTGGGAGACATTCTGGCTTCTAAAAATTCTGAGCGAATCCTTTATGGAAAAGAGCAGCAAATACGTAAGCAAATTCATCAGATGGAAAATGATGTGGCACTTTGGAGAAACAACCTTGAGTTTTTTGCCCAGTCCAAAACAGCTGATCATTTAAGGGATGAGGTAAATGAAAAAATAGAAAAGGCAGAAGATAAGATAGCCTCTCTTAAAGGACAATTAAAGGTACTAAGATCTGTTTAATACTCTAACTGAAACTTTTGTTTAAGCTCCTGACCCCATTCGACAAAGAAAGCACATTCCCGAATAGGTGCTCCCATACTTATCTACATCAGAACAAGACCCTAACCCGGATAGTCCCTTCTATATCCTTCATCTTTTGAATAAGATTGGAAGGATATTCTTTGTCAATATCTGTTATCACGTAACCAATTGTTTCATTGGTTTTTAAATACTGTCCAAGAATATTAATCTTCTTATCAGCCAAAATACCATTCAGTTTTGCCAAAAGCCCAGGAGTATTTTGATGAACGTGTATTAACCTGTGGCCATTTTCCAAGACAGGCAACTGTAATTCCGGGAAATTAACGCTACCTGCTGTACTACCTGTATTTATAAATTTCAGAATATTGTTTGGCACAAAGGCTCCAATGTTTATCTGGGCCTCCAGGGTGCTGCCACCGATATGAGGAGTAAGTATCGTATTAGGAGAACCTTTTAGCTCCGATTCGAAAGGTTCGTTGTTGCTTTTAGGTTCCTGGGGGTACACGTCTACAGCAGTACCACGCACCTTCCCTGAGTCTATGTTTTTCTTAAGAACTGGAATATCCACTACGTGCCCGCGACCCAGGTTAATAAAAATTACTCCTTCCTTCATTTGCCTGAATTCTTTGTCACTTATCATGTTTGTATTTTCCTTACGCCCATCTACGTGAATGCTGACAATATCGGAAATATTTAAAAGCTCTTTTAATGATTTGCATGGAGTTGCGTTGCCCAAGGCCAGTTTTTCCTCAAGATCGTAATAGTAAACCTGCAGTCCCATAGCTTCTGCTACAACAGATAGCTGAGACCCAATATTACCATATCCAATGATGCCCAGCACCTTGCCCCTTATTTCAAAGCTATTGGTTGCAGATTTGTCCCAAATGCCTTCATGCATTCCTCTAATTTTATCAGGTAAATTGCGCATTAACATTACAATTTCAGCAATAGCCAGTTCTACCACCGACCTGGTGTTGCTATAGGGGGCATTGAAGACCACAACCCCTCGTTTAGTAGCTTCAGACAAATCAATTTGGTTGGTTCCAATACAAAATGCTCCTATAGCCATCAGGCGGTCTGCATGTTCCAGCACTTTTTTAGTCACAGTGGTCTTGGATCGGATACCTAAAATAGAAACTCCCTTAATACGCTTACATAATTCGTCTTCGTCTAAGCTTGTAGAAAGCAACTCTACATCGAACCCTTCGTGTTCTAATAGTCCTTTAGCATTTGGATGTACCCCTTCAAGCAAAAGAATTTTTATTTTATGCTTGGGATAAGACAGTTTTTGTTCCATTGGTAATGAAGTTTAAAAAATTATAAAAATTTGAAGCTATAAAATCAGCCCTTTCTGATACAGGCGGCCTGTTTACATTTTCGGTAAAAGCGACAAATATATCAGCTGCTCCTGCCTTTTTGATTTCGTAATCGGTATAACCATCTCCAATAACCACTATCTTTCCCTCTATTGGCAGCTTCTGTACAACTTCTGGTTTACCACCATCCTGGCTTAGTGGGTTTGCTCTATCAAAACCAGTAATTGACTGATTTTTATCCCATACAAAGGTGTTGGCGTAAACATGGTCGGGCGCTATTCCGAAATCCTTGACAACAGGTATAATAAACTCTTTAAAGCCACTTGAAATAATGTAAATATTATCAGCGTGCTGCAAAAAAAAACTCTTGTTTTCAGTTATTGACTTTGATACTTTGGTCTTTAATATGCGAACAAGTTTTTCAATGTCGGTTCTTGTGCCGCCTAGAATTTCCATTCGCTTTTCTAATGATTGCCTGAAGGAAACCTCACCCAGCATACCTCTTCTTGTAACAGATGCTATAAGTTCCAGTTTTTGCTGCTTATCAGGTCCGCTTAGCACTATATCGCCCAAAACATCCAAGGCTTCCACTTGTGTAAACGTACTATCAAAATCAAAAAGTAATGTGGTGTTTTGTAACATCTCAACCTTGGGCTCATCTTATTAAGCGAACAAAATTAGCTTATTATGTTTTTTCTTCAACTTTTATTTGGCATTGTTTTAAAATAACTAGTTATCCTTTGGTTCATATGTATTGAAGCAACTTTTGACATGCAGCAAAAAATCATAATCAGATGCGTGGGTCACAAAATAATCTGAAAGATTGCAGTATTCTTTGAAACTTTCAAGTTCTGCTCCCGTGTACCCGGTGAGCTCCCAAATGATATCAGATTCGTATCTTGCTGCAACAAGTTTTCTTATGTCTTCCTGTTTCAGCAACTCTTCAAGCTGTCTTTTTTGCTTCCCTTCTTTACTTAACCAATCATATAGCAGACTAACCGGATTTCCTAAGTTGGGTTTCACCTCATGTTGTTCTCCCTGATAGCCAAAGACAAAAGGTGGAGGTAAAGGTTTCGGTTTAAATAGGTTTTCTGATCGGGGTTCTTCCTTGGCTACAATATCTATATTTTTTAGCCCAATGGTTATAGTCTGTAATGTTATGCGCTTATAAATCACATTTTCCTTATTCGCTGGCTTAAGTGTAAAATAATAGGTCCTGAAACCGACTGCTGAAAATCGTAGAATATGACTTTTGTACATTGTCAATGAAAAGAAACCATTTTCATCAGACACCGATAGTTGATTGGTGTTGGTATTTAAAATGTGTACTCCTTCTATGGGTGTTCCTGCCGGTGATATAATTTCTCCGGAAAGCAAAATATAGTTCTCAGTTACAGATTGCGGATAACATGAAGTGTAAGAGAATAGTAGGAAGAAAATTGAAATGTAAACAAGTAAGCCAACCCCTTTTTTCATTAAATGCCTTTTATGGAATAACGGTTAATAGTTTTTTAGATTATAGTTAATTTCGTAATCAAAACCTTTTAAATGCGCTTTACCCTTTTTGTAATTGTTTTGTTTGTTACTAACCTGGCTTTTGGCCAGGGCAATGACCCAACATTTGCACTCACCAAAGGGGACCAAATAGAGGATTTAATGTTGCGCTACAACGAACTGGGCGAATTTAATGGGTCTATCTTAGTTGCGGAAGGCGGAGAAGTAATTTATGAAAATACACTTGGTTTTTCTGATTTTGAGACTCAGGATCCGCTTGATGCTAATACTCCGTTTTATTTGGCTTCTCTGGCTAAACAATTCACCGCAATGGGTATTATGATGCTTGTTGAAGAGGGTAAGATTTCTTATGAAGACAAGCTTTCCAGATTCTTCCCCTTAATGCCCAATATCTATAAAAAAATAACTGTGCACCAGCTTCTGACACATACTGCAGGGGTAAAAGATTATTTTAAAATGGATATTGTGAAGTCAGGATTAAAGAATATGGACGTTTATGAAGCACTGGTGAAGAAGCCGCAACTTGATTTTGCTCCTGGCACCAGGTATAGTTACAGCAATTCAGGCTATGTACTTCTGGCAATGATCATTCAAATAGCTTCAGGTGATTTATATGACTACTATTTGCAGGAGCATATTTTTGACCCATTGAACATGGAGCACACATTTGTGATGACAAATCACACCCCTCCAAGAACCTATGCCCGGGGATATACGCAAAAATTAAAGCCTTACGATTATGATTTGCTTACCTATGGTGACGGAGGGATTTTCTCGACTGCTGAAGATCTCCTGAAGTGGCACAATGCATTGAATAACAATACATTGGTTTCTTCAAAGTCGTTGTTAACAGCATTTACACCCGTAGAACTGGCAAATGGACAGAAAAGAAGGTATGGATATGGGTGGGAGATTGGTAACAATCTTTACGGTAAACTGGTTTTTCATACCGGAGGATTAGCCGGTTATAGAACATATATAGAAAGACAGTTGGGAACCTCAGACGTTATAATCATACTCACCAACACCAGCAATGAACATATTCTTGAGATTAGAAACAAGTTAGTAAAAATACTGGATGGAAGGGCGTATTCAATGCCGGATAACTAAGCAACGAGTTTCTGAAGGGCTTTTGTCTCCTGGTCAAGCCTGTTTATTTCAAGGTTGCTTATTGCGGTAATAAAATGATTCCTGAATTCCTTACGCTCTGCAATAAGCTTATTTTTTAACTTTCGAAGCTCTGAGCTATTTATTTTCTTTTCTTCTTTCATAGTAATCTTCCTTACTAATTGTACAACATTTTATTAGACACATATTGTGCCAACCCGGTTTAAACGTCCAGAAGAAAAAATTGGTATATACCTTATGTTAAATTACGCTAACTCTCTTAAATCAACAGGTACTACCCTAGAGACGCCTTGTTCTACCATAGTAATACCGTAAATAATATCGGTGCTTGCCATGGTTCGTTTATTATGCGTAACGATGATAAACTGTGATTCACCTGAGAAGTCGCGAATGATATTGTTGAACTTGTCAATATTAGCATCATCCAGAGGAGCATCTACTTCATCAAAAATGCAAAATGGAGCAGGTTTCAACAGGTAAATAGCAAAGAGCAGGGAGGTCGCTGTCAATGTTTTTTCACCTCCCGAAAGTTGGTTGATCGTGAGTGGTTTTTTGCCTTTTGGTTTTGCAATAATCTCAATGGAAGACTCCAGCGGATTGTGAGGGTCTGACAGGATGAGATCGCATTGGTCTTCTTCCGTAAACAAGGATCGGAAAACCTTGATAAAGTTTTGTTCTATTTTGCCAAAGGCATCAAGGAAGGTGGCTTTTGCCACCAAGTCAATTTCATCGATGGTTGCTACCAATGACTCCTTAGCCTTAACAAGGTCCTCTTTCTGGCCTTCAATAAAGCTATGCCTTTCTTTAATCTCATCATATGCTTCGAGCGCCATAGGATTAATCGGGCCAATTCGCTCTATCTTATCTTTTGTAGACTGAACTTCAATTTCCAGCTTTTCCAAATCAGGTACCGCCTCATCATTCACAGACTGCATAACTTTTTCAAGTTCAACATTAAACTCTACCTTAAGCCGTTCTTTAATTGAGGTTAATTCCAGTTTTTTCTCATTCAGCGAATTATTCAGTGTAATTAAGAATTCGTCAACTGATTCTTTCTGATGCTGGATTTCTTTTTGCTTTCTGTCTGCGCTATCTATGGCACCTCTGTGACTATAGTATTCTTTTTCAGCTTCATTAACCCCTTGCTCAATCGCTTCTTTTTCTTCATACAATTCCAGCAACTTATCATCGTTCGATTCTGAATTTGAAAGCAGTTGTTTTATTTCGGCATCATTGGACTTCAGTTCTTTTTCATTTTTTTCGATGCGTTCTTTACTGTTTTCAAAAGTTGTTTTTTTGAAGCCAATCTCCTGCTCAAGGCTGTTTAATTTATTCTGAAGCTGATGAAAGCGTATGTTGTTTTCGTTGTACAGATTTGACTTCCGGTTAAGGGTTTCGTTTTGCTGCTCAAAGGCGTGTTTAAGCTCCCCAAGTCTTACCTGGTTTGTTTCTATTTCCTTCGCAAGTTGTTCCTGTTGAGGTTCAAGCTCTTCAGTTTTATGATTTAATTCATCAATTCGTTTTAAAAAGTCCTCCTTGTCAATATCGGTCTGTGAAACAAGGGTTGCAAATTGCTCTTGCTTTGTATGTAACGTTATGTATTCCTCATTAAGCCGATTGAGTTCTTCTGTCTTTTGCTGTATAAGGTCCTTTTTAGTAGATACTTTTAGCTCTTCAAGATCATCTTGTTCTTCCTGTAAGCCAATGTTTACTTTGGTAAGCTGTTTTTCAAGTTGCTTTATCTCCTTGGCAAGCTTTTCAAGATTTTTGGCCCGCCCAATTTTCTTACCTTCGAATAACCCAACAGAACCACCGGAGAGACTGCGCGGTCGTTTGATAAACTTGCCAGACCTTGTAATGAAAATAGCTTCTTTGCTTTCCGGAAATCCGGACTCATCAGAATCCATCATGTAAACATTATCAAGGATGTATGAAATAAGACTTTTGTACTTATCGTCATATTCCATTATTTCAGTAGCAGGAAAAGCATGTTCATAAAGATGGTTGGGTGTGGAAGTGAAGCCCTTAAAGGCCTCCAGTACAAAGAAATTTGCCTTTCCTTTGGAGGCATCGCTCAACAGGTTAATAGCCTTGTAAGCATCATCGTAGGTATCCACCACATAGTAATTGAGAAACGGTTCCAGGTAGTTTTCAATAGAAATTCTGTATTCCTGTTTTGTTGTTATCAGGTCAGATAGGAGTGGGGCGTTTTTGCTCCAATTATCTGTCTTTTTCAAAAACCTTATAGCCTCGGGAAAACCTTCCAGATTATCAACCAATGATTTGGTAAGGTTATACTCATTTTGTCGGGCATCTAGTTTCCTTTTTATTTCTGCGCTTTCATCCTTAATTACAGATATTGTCTTTTCTGTTGATTCTAATCTTTTCTGCAACTCGTTTTCCTTGCTTTCAAGTTTTTCCAGCTCAGATTTTTTAGCATTTAGCTCCTGGGTAAGTTTTTTCAGGCGTTCGTCAAACTCAACAAGGTGAGCCGATTTCTCAGAGCCCGAGGTTGAAGCCTTCTCTAGCTGTTGCTTTAGTGATGAGATCTGAATCTCATTAATTTCTATGGTTTTGTTTACCTGAAACAGGTTTTCCTGTTTTGCTCTGTGTACAGCTTCAAACGATTCTACCTCTTCTTTGGCCTTTGTAGTGATTTGCTGTTGTTCTTCCTTCTCTTCACTTATTTTCTCAAGGGCTAATGCCACTTCATCACATTGCTTTTGAACAGACTCAAATTCTGCGTGCAGGCTTTTGATGCTGAATGCAGCGCGCTCATTACTTTTTTTATCCAGTTCAATTTGTGAACGCAGGTTTTCATCTTTATCATTTAAGAATCTAAGCCTTTCGTTCTCAATTTTTTTATCGCTTTCGTACTGGCGAATGGTATTGACATGATCATTAAGCGCTTTTTGCCTTGATGACAGCGCCTTTTCTTTTATTATAAGTTCTTTTTTCAGCTCCTCCGTTAGCGCTTCTTTTTCAGCTATCTGCTTATTGAAGCTTATTTTCTTGTCTTTTTCAGCTTCAATCTGCTTGTTCAGCGCATTGTATGCCTCTGTTTGTGCACTTACAGAAGCAACCGCCAGTGTTATGCTTTTTTCTTTGTACTCTTCTTTAAGCTTGTAGTATCTTTCTGCCTGGCGGGCCTGTTTCTCCAACGACTTTAGGTTCTTTTCAATTTCGAACAAAAGGTCTTCTACACGTTCCAAATCGGCATCGGTGCCTTCAAGCTTTCTTAAGGTCTCTTTTTTACGCTTCTTAAATTTTGAAATACCTGCCGCCTCTTCAAAAAGCCCTCTTCGAGAGTTATCCTTATCAGAAAGAATATCATCCACCATTTTGAGCTCAATAATTGCATAGCTGTTTGATGCAATACCGGTGTCCAGAAACAGGTTGGTAATATCTTTCAAACGGCAGGGTACACCATTGAGCTCATACTCGCTATCGCCTGAACGGTAATACCTCCGAGTAATGGTAACCTGCGAATATTCGGTTGGTAATATGTTTTTCGTATTATCAAACGTTAAGGAGACTTCTGCCAATTGTGTTGGCTTTCTCTTTTTCGTTCCATTGAAGATTACGTTCTCCATTTTTTCGGAACGAAGGGTTTTAGTTTTTTGCTCACCCAGCACCCATCGAATGGCATCCACAATATTGGATTTACCACATCCGTTGGGGCCGACAATGCCTGTTATGCCCTCATCAAAATTAATTACTGCCTTATCTCCAAAACTCTTAAATCCCTTAATTTCTAATTTTGATAATTGCATGTAGTGTGGTAATTATTACGTTATGATTAGTCGACAAATTTATGTATTGCCCCCGATTTTTTTCATGAATCGTTAGATAAATTCTAAGGCAATGACGGGCGGATTCGTATATTTGTTTTGATGGAAGATAATACCTTTATATACTACCTGATTTTAGGTGCAATTTATCTTTTGAGCCGTCTTTTAAAGAAGAAGAAGCCGGTTGCTCCTTCCAAACCGAGGCAAAGGTCACAATCTGAGGAACAGGTGGCCCCCAGACCCAGGCCAAGACCTACCTCTTTCGAAGATATATTAAAGGAACTGGCTCATGAACTTACCCCTGAAGAACAACGGAGGCCCAAAGTAATTGAGGTAGAAGATAAACCTGAGGTGGTTAAAGTAAAACAGGAATCTGAGCTTACTACAGAACAACTATATGTTAAAAGACGCCATGAAGAGGCTGAACGGAGAAGAAAATTAGCCCTGGAACGTGAAAGAGCTGAAAAGAAGGAGGAGCACGAACCCCATGAAGTCCTGGAATTATTAAACGAAGAGGGGGGCGCAGCTAATGCTATTATTCTTTCTGAAATACTCAACAGAAAGTACTAATTCTGATACAGCCTTACCGGAAGCTCCATTTCTACATTTACAAGCGTAGTATTAATTTTCCCAATTCTCCATTGATTGGAGGTAGCCGTTATGGCTCTGATAGCCGCACCGAATTCTTTAGCTTCCTGGTCTGTCATAGTGCTATAATCCTCACCAGCAATATTAGTGTGTACAACCTCTCCAAACGTATTTACTACAAAGCGTACCCAAATCACTTTATCTGATGTAACAGAAACTAATGTGTTTGCTTGTCTGTCAACCGATTCTAGCAGAGCCTCATATCCGTTCCATGGAGTGGGTATTTCAGTAACTTGTGCAAACGTGTAAACTTTGGTGCTAAAAAATACATTAAGGAGGCTCCTGTTCTTGTCAAAACTATAAATCATTCCGTAAACATCTGCTTTCTTATCTATGGTTGCGAGATAATCAATGGTGTACTGATTGTAGTCTTTTGCTTTGATTGCTTCAAGCTCAGGGCTGGATACAAATTTGAAATAATAAGTACGTTCAGGATGAGTCTTTTGCAAGAACTCCATTTCATTTTTCATTGATTCAGGGGCACTTGTTTCACCAATAGGTGTAGGTGCAATGGCTTCTGGCTGAAAGTGACATGAGAACGTAAAAACAAGCATGGCAAACAGTGGCGCAGAAAAATATGGTTTGTACAGGGTGCTTAGATTAATGTTTTGTCTGATCATCTTAATTCGTCTTTCCGTACTGTGCAGACCAAAATAATGAACAACAGGTGAAACGGTACTCTGATACACCTGCTTGACCAATGTTTTTATGTATGTGCTTTGGGTGGTCGATTGCACCGCAAACTGATCGGCCAGGAACTCATGGTTTAGCTTTATTGATTTTTCAAGATGATAACTTAAAGGATTGAACCAGAAAAAAATCTTATAGAGCTCGGCAACCAAGATATCTAATGAATGCCTTTGTTTAATATGGGCTTCTTCATGCTTTATAATGGCCTCAAGCTCACTTTCTGACTTGTTCATTTGATTCAAAAACAAATAATTGGAGAATGAAAAGGTTGGTAATTTACCATCTGTGAGTATCGTTTTATACTTACCTTTCCCCACATAATTTGCATTTCTGATTAATTGAACCAGCCTGAATAATTTTATCACAAACAAAACAAGCATAACCACTAATCCAGCCACATAAATGAATGCAATTGAGCCAAGGAAAGATTCGAAACCTCGTTCTCTGGGCTCAGAAAAAGTGGTAATCTGGGAAACAATTGCAGGTATTTCATATACTTGGTTTAATGTTGGGTTCACCGAGCGAATTGAAACAAAAGGAAAGTCAATCAGGGGTAGGAGAGCAGAAGTTATTCCGGCTCCTAACAGGTAGAACCTGTTATAGGTAATGCACTTTTCCTTAGCCAATACCGTACGGTAAAAAAGCAGTAAGAGTGCAAGCACCAGACTTGACTCGACAATATAGTTTAGCCAACTAATCATTCTGTTTTATCTCGTCTTCAACTCTTTTTAGAAGAGTCTCCATCTCCGTTATATTCATCTGATTTTCTTTAGCAAAGAATGACACCAGGTTCTGAAATGAGCCTTTGAAATACCGTTTGACAAAGCTGTTTAAATAATAATTGGAGTACTCATCCTTGGTAATTAGCGGGAAGTACTCATGAGTTTTACCATAAGCTTTGAAACCCACAAACCCCTTTTTCTCCAATATTCTAACAATGGTAGAAACAGTGTTGTACGCAGGTTTTGGCTTAGGCAATTCTTCTATTATGTCTTTTACAAAAGCCTTTTCCAGTTTCCATAGAATTTGCATAATCTGATCTTCCGCTTTGGTTAGCTCCCGAATGTCTGACTCTGATTTGCTCATAAGTTACTTATATGATAGTACTCTTCACCCAATTCCATAAATAGAATCTTAGTTTTATAACTATAAGTATAGTTATAAAATATGTTTTTAACAATAGCTCAGAGAGTAGAAAAAAGAGAGTTGGTTTACAACTCTCTTATAAATTATTTATGCTGAATTACCACCCGTTCCCGAATGGGTTCTCCATCCAGTTCCGTTTGTACATAATAGATTCCTGGATTCCACTGTGC
>JAGQYJ010000189.1 GCA_020436145.1 Cyclobacteriaceae bacterium
CTTCCAGTACTTTGTCTGATTTCACCCATTCCCCATTCAGCTTGTATTCATTATGGGTCTCGTCTTTGAATGTTATTTTATACCAATCTACCAGGTCGCGTTGGGCGTTGGTCACCCCCCATGCAATGGAATCGTTAAATCCTATAATTACATTAGGTGAACCTGGCAGTGTTGCCCCCATTACGTTCACATCAGGCGAGGAAAGCTGAACCGTGTACCATAACGATGGAAGGTTTAGTCCCAAATGTGGGTCACTACATAAAATAGGATTACCAGAAGCAGTTTTGCTTCCTGATACTGCCCAGTTATTGCTACCGTTCATAGGGTCAGGTTGGGGAACAAGTGGGTTAGTGATCAATTCAACCAATGCATTTGAATCTACATCTTGTTTACGAATAGGCTCAAACGTCCAGCCATTTGGGTTGTCAACAATGGGATCAACAGGGGTGTCTATATCCGGATAAAGCTGATCGAACAATTCGTGGCCGAAAAGTTTCAGGGCATTGGTGTTTTGCAGATCTTTTTCGCCAAACGATAAATCATTGGCCATATATTTTAATAATAAGGTAACTTTCAGGTTAGTCCAGGGTTCAGGTTCATAGCCCAGTAGTTTGTATTCGAAAGGGTAATCCTTAGGTTCTAAGGATTTTATATAGGCATTAATTCCATCGGTATATGCATTAATTACTTCTGATATTTCTTTGTCAGTATTTAAGGCCTTTAACGTATTATTGGCAGCGTAAACCATTCCTTTTCTTCTGGCCGTTCGATCATAGTCAAGAGCTTTTTCTCCAACAATTTCCGAAAGCCTGCCTGCAGCAGCCAGCGTTTGAAATTCCATTTGCCACAGCCTGTCAGATGCAGTTACATACCCCTGCGCAAAATAAAGATCATGATTATTGGTTGCAAAAATGTGAGGGAAATGATGTTTATCGTAGGTAACCGAAACCTTATCACGCAACCCATAGAGCCGTAGCAATTCACCGGCTGGCCATTGAGCTTGTTGAGCGTTTCTCCAAAATCCGGTAAAGGGAGAAAAAAAGTTACCAATAGGAGGGGCGGGGTCCATTTTTCTGTTAAGGAAATAGCCAAGCGTAACCGTTACAAGCAATAGGAGAATGAATCGGAATGTCTTCATGAAAATGGTATTATTACTCTAAAATATGGATTAAATTACTAAAGATGGAGTTTCGGAAGAGTTGATTTACTTTCGTTAAAAGAATCCGTTTATTTTTGGTTTATGGCAGAGAACAAGGATGCCCTGGAGAAAAAATGGTTGGTGTTTTACACCAAAAGCAGAGCTGAGAAAAAAACCCTTGAGTACCTGGTTAGATTTGGTTTTGAAGCATGGTTGCCTATGCATAAGGTAGTGCGCCAATGGAGCGACAGAAAGAAAAAACTTGAAGTTCCATTATTTAACTCTTACATTTTTGTAAAAGATATTGAAGCCAATATTCAGGAGATTGTAAGAGTTCCGGGTATTTCGTGGAATATCCGGCACAACGGCAAACCGGCCATTTTACAGGAGAAAGAGTATAGGATAATTGAGCGCTTTTTGGAATCAGGCCTTACAATTGAAATTGGGCCTGCTCAGAATCTGGAAAAAGGTGATAAAGTGGAAATAATGGATGGTCCACTAAAAGGGGCTGTGGGATTCTTAAGTGGCTCCTACAATGAGCAAAAATTTACGGTTGAAGTGGAAACCATTGATCAGATAATGAAGGTAAACATTGATAAAGGATTGTTAAGAAAAACTTAACTTCCATTTTCGAGTAATTTTTTTACTCATTATCTAAATAATGATTACCTTAGTTGTACCTTTAGTATGAATAGCTGTTAGTAATACTCCTTAACCTAAACAACCCAAATGCTCGATAAGCTTATCACATCTAAAACCCGTGTAAAGCTCTTGCTTAAATTTTTTTCAAATAAGCATTCTAAGGCTTATTTGCGGGGGTTGGCAGAGGAATTTGGAGAATCGACTAATTCAGTACGTCTTGAATTGAATAGTTTATCAAAGGCGGGGTATCTTCTTTCTACCGAGAATGGGCGCACCATTGAATACCATGCAAATACAAATCATCCGTTGTACCCGGAACTCAAAAAACTGGTACATAAGTACCTTGGGCTTGACAATATTGTAGAAAACATTGTGAAAAAGCTTGGAAACGTGGAAATGGCTTTTGTGACAGGAGATTATGCCAAAGGGAAGGACACGGGAATTATTGATCTGGTTCTAGTAGGGGAGATAAATGAAAAGAATTTACAAAAGTTGATTGTTAAAGCAGAAGAAGCAATCAATAGAAAGATACGAAGCCTAGTGCTCACAGTTTCGGAGTATGAAGCTTTACATAAAACATTATCACCCGAAAAGGCTTTATGGCTTTGGAAGAGTTGATATAAGGCTATATTCCGGCCAGCTGCTTTATCCAATGTAGGAGTAAAGCGTCAATTGTGAAAAGGAGCCTACTCACCCATGTAGGAAAATGGGACTGAGGAGGCGGAGCTATGATAAAACGAATGAACATTATTGAATTTCAACTCTGATCAATTTGATTTAACTTCGTGCCCTGTTATAATAAAAGACTTACCGTGCAAATAAAAACCATCTTTAAAACATCCAGGGTTGATAGCATTTTT
>JAGQYJ010000190.1 GCA_020436145.1 Cyclobacteriaceae bacterium
TGCGATGCATGCGTATCAGAATGCCCCAATAATGCCATATATGAACCTGATGAAGAATGGGCTTACTCAGATGGAACCAGCCTAAGCGGCATGTTTACCAAAGCAGATGGTACAGAAGCCGATGCTGATCAAAAGCATGCTGCGCTTTCAGATGAGTTCTTTTACATTGTACCTGAAAAGTGTACAGAGTGTAAGGGTTTTCACGATGAGCCTCAGTGTGCTTCCGTTTGTCCTGCCGATGCCATTTTTGTGGATGAGGGTAACCCTGAGACAGAAGAAGAGCTGCTTGCCAAGAAAGAAGTAATGCACGCATAATTTATATCAACCCAATTTGGGAGCCGCCAAAAAGCGGCTTTTTTTATGCTAAAGCCCTATTTTTTGTCTGCTCTACGTACAATGTCTTAGAAACCATATAGGGCTAAAAACCAGTGAGTTATGGGAGAAAATAAGTAGTGCGCAGCCTTATAAACGGTTCTACCTTTGTCATATAATCAAAACTAAAAAAGCATTAAACACTTTCTATTATGAAAAAGGTATCAATCATCATCGCAGCAGTAATCGTTTTCGCAGCAAGCTCTTGTGCTCCTTCGTACATGTGCCCTACGTACACTAAGGCTCCCGTTCAGGAAGTTCCTGCTCAACAACTCGATCAGAACAATTTATAAGATATAACCTGCCCACGTAGGGCAGTTCGCTTCAAATATTATAGGCTGACACTTAACGACTGAATAAGTCTGGGAAGTGTCGGCCTTTTTTGTTCTAACCAGGTCTGTGTCCTCCTTTGCTGGCGCGCGTTTACAAACGCGTGACATTAATTTATTGCACGCGTTACACTGCGCTAAACGCGCGCCAGCTGAGGCGAATCTAAAATAATAAAAGTTGAAACCATAATAAGCGTTATAATGAACTACCTGTTTCGCTCTCAACACATGTCCTACAAGGACATTGGAACTTATGTGCCAAACCGGAAGATTATCATTGATCCTCCACTAGGTTTTATGAACAAGGAATTGATATATTTGGTTTTTTAACTCATTATAAGAAAGATTTTTAACTATGGTTGGTCTGTGGGGCACAGACCAAGGGGGAGAGAATGATTCTAACTGATTAAAATGAACTCTATGAAATTCGTTGCCTTCCTCTTTCTTGTCATATCGGCTTTGTTTTTTCAAAACTGCAATAAAACCGACATCCCCATTGAAGTAGACTTGGGAGAGGATGCCACCATCATGTGTGGAGATACATTGAAACTCGATGCAGGAACAGGCTATGATACCTATTTATGGAACGATTGTTTATCCGAAGAACAACAACTGGATGTAACAGAGCCCGGCCTGTATTGGGTGAACGTGACTCAGGGCAAGCGGATGGGTACGGACTCCATCTTCATAGATGTGGTGACAGAAAGCCTCACCGTAATGCCAAACGATACTTGTGATACCATAAAAGAGGTAGTTTTCTTTGAACAGTATTCTCTGATGTTACCTTGTTACTATACAGTTAGTTTCAGCGTAGGAGAAGATTCTGATTCTTTCAGAGCACGAATCATAGAAGATAATCATGAAATTGTTGATATTCAATATGAACGAGACTCAAGATTCAAACAGGACACCATCCAATCATTACCTGATGTTTACAGAGGAATATTTCCTTATAAATCGTACTATGACAAAAAAGCAAAAATATGTAGTGCATTCGGGGAGGGAATTGGCGTATTATACTATGAAAATTATGGAGCAAAGTATATTGATATCGAAGGTAAGTTTCTATCAAAAGAAGGTGATGTTTACTTTGAAATATTAAATATCCAGTATCAAATAGAAAGGGAAAAAGAAGTCAAAAGCATTCTATCTACCTTAAAATTTTAACACAATGAATCAATTTATACTATTTGCAGGTTTTATACTTTTCTCTTTTTATGTCTATTTCCAAATGAAGGAGTGTGGTACCATAATGACTATACTTAAGGTCTATGGCTCACAGACCATTTTTTAGAATTTATGATTACAATTTATGAAATCTTTTGCAACATAGTATTTTGAATAACTAAATAGTATAAAAGCCACTTATACTTATTCAGTCCCTTCTACGTATTTATCCCTACCCACTAATTACGCCTAAAAACCAGTGTGTTATGCGGGTAAATAGTTAGAAATTAGTCTATAAAGTAGCTCTACCTTTGACATATCAAAACTTAAAAAAAACTTTAAACACTTTCTATTATGAAAAAGGTATCAATCATCATCGCAGCAGTAATTGTTTTCGCAGCCAGCTCATGTGCTCCTTCGTACATGTGCCCTACTTATACTAAAGCACCCGTACAGGAAGTTCCTGCTCAGCAACTGGATCAAAATAATTTATAAGAAAAACCCATGCCTGTGACACACAGGCCTTGAACGGTGCGGAAGTGCTAAAGTGCTTCTTTTACCAGCAACCAGTCTATGTCCTCAAAAGGAGCGGCCTTAAACCCTTCACTGGTTTTATATCCAAGCGACTTCTTAATTCTCTTATTGGTGTTGGGATGTGTTGACAACATCTCCAACGTTTCGAACGTGCTACTGGAATATTTGTCGCGTAGTTTTCTAAAAAAAACCGCCATAGCGTTGGGGTGTACCTGAGACTTTTCCAGCAA
>JAGQYJ010000191.1 GCA_020436145.1 Cyclobacteriaceae bacterium
AAGATACCGATAGGTGTACAGCTAAATTCTTTTGTTGGGGCAAGAACAATTGTACAGTTATATTACAGGTATTACTGGGATAACTTTGGTATCAATGCGCATACTTTTTCCATTGAAACTCCTGTTAAGATTGTACCTCAATTGGTTGTAACTCCGTTTGTCAGGTTTTACACGCAAGGTAAGGCGGATTACTTCTATCCTTACCAGACTGCTCCTAATACGGTACCTTTTTTTACATCTGACTATGACCTTTCGGACTTTTCAAGTTTTAAATATGGTGCGGGACTAAAATTTATAGGTATAAAGGGTGGCTCCCTTAAACAGTTTGGGTTGCGCTATGCACACTACTCACGTAGTGATGGACTGTATTTCAACCAGCTGACTAGTTATTTGAGCGTGCCTACTAAGTAAGAAAAGTAATATTCCTTTTCAGTCCTGTAAACTTTGTTCGTTTTACGGCAGATTTTTTAAATAGTTTGCCAAAAACCTCCTCCGTTAACTCCTGCCAGTCACCCTTTGTCATGTGCGCTAACTCCGGGTGTGGTTCAAAGAGGGGTTCGGAATGAGCCACGGAAAACCGGTTCCAGGGACATACATCCTGGCATATATCGCAGCCAAACATCCAGTCCTCAAATTTACCCTTAACTTCAGGGGGCAGCTCGTCTTTTAGCTCAATGGTAAAATACGAAATGCATTGGCTGGCATTGACAACCCCCTCCGGGGAAATGGCCTCAGTCGGACAGGCATCAATACAACGGGTACAGGTACCGCAATGGTTGGTAGTCGGGCTATCGTATTCCAATTCCAGATCAAGAATGATTTCAGCCAGGAAGAAAAAGCTGCCTTTCTGTTTGTTAAGCAGCAATGTATTTTTTCCCAGCCAGCCAAGGCCGCTTCGTGCGGCCCACTGACGCTCCATTACGGGGGCAGAATCTACAAATACACGGCCTTCAATTGCCCCTGCCTTTTTTTCGATAGCTGAAAATAGCTCTTTCAGTTTGTCTTTAAGTATAAAATGGTAGTCCTCGCCATAGGTGTATTTGGCTAGTTTATAGGAACCATTAGAAATCAAATCCTCTTTAGGATAGTAATTATAAGTAAGTGAAATAACCGATTTAGCCCCGGGAACCAACAAGGTGGGATCCAGCCGTTTGTCAAAATGATTGGCCATATAGGCCATTTGGCCGTGCTGGTGGGTGGCAAGCCATTCTTCCAGTTTGGGGGCAATATCTTCCAGAAACTCTGCTTTGGCAATACCACAGGACTGAAAACCCAACTCCCGGGCTTTAGCCTTAATGAACTGTGTATGTTGAGTTTTCAGGTTCAATTTCTCAATGATAAACTTTCTCAGAGTCATCTGCCATCCCGATAGCTATCGGGATGGAGGAGACTCTGAGGACTAAGGATTAACATCTTTGTAATGTGTAATATACTTATTTTCAACTCCCAGCTCATAATAAGCAGCGCTCGAATGAGGATACTTAACAAAATCATTAACCAAATTCCATTTACCGCTAACAGGGTTATGGTGTATGTAATTCAGTTTTTGTTCCAGCATTTTTTCATCAAAACACAGCCGGGCATCAAAGGAAAGTTGAAAAACCTGATGTAATTTCCCAACCTTCTTTTCATTATCGCTTACTCCTTGTTCTAGTGTATGAAGCAATTTTAATTTTTCCGATTTCTTTAGCGTATTTACGATTTCGTATGCCATAAACCTTTTCCCTTCTCCTACCAGAAGATTGAGAGTTCTTTGTGTATCAGTAGGAAATAGCAGACAGTGTATGTGGTTGGGCATAATCACATATCCTAATACGGAGCATCCATCCTTTTTTAGGTGCTCAAACCATCGGTAAACAGAATAATATGTTTGAGTTTCTTCAAAAAGTGGAAGCCATCGGTAGCAAGCAAAGGTGCAAAAATAGGTTTCAAATGGTTTACTATGTTGGGTATGGGATGACAATTAGTATGATTTTTTGGTTTGTTTGACTCAGAGTCCTCTCCTTACGTCAAGTGACTCCGAGGAAGTTAAGTTCAGAGTCCTCTCCTTATGTCGAGTGACCCTGAAGAAGTTAAGTTTTAGGCCCACAATTACCCGTCAAACAACCCCATGTTTTTGGAAGGAGGCACTATTTTCAAGTGCTTGTAGGCCAGCTCGGTTGCCTCTCTCCCCCGGGAAGTTCGCTTAATAAATCCTTCCTGGATAAGGAAGGGTTCGTACACTTCTTCAATGGTTTCAGCCTCTTCGCCACAGGCTGTGGCTATGGTTGAAAGCCCCACAGGTCCGCCCTTAAATTTCTCAATGATGGTGGAGAGAATACGTATATCCATTTCATCGAGACCGTGTTGGTCAATATCCAGGGCCTTGAGGGCCATTTCGGCTATAGGCAGTGTAATAATGCCATCTCCCTTTACTTCGGCAAAATCGCGCGTTCTGCGAAGCAGATTGTTGGCAATACGCGGGGTTCCACGGCTCCTGCGGGCGATCTCAAGGGCTGCATTCGGTTCAATTTCCGTTTTCAGAATACCTGCTGAGCGCTTCACAATGGAGGTCAATAATTCCGAGTCGTAATATTCAAGCCGTGCATTAATGCCAAATCGGGCACGCAAAGGAGCAGTAA
>JAGQYJ010000192.1 GCA_020436145.1 Cyclobacteriaceae bacterium
TCATCTATTGATGGTGAAGATTTTGCCGCATTCAATTACCCAAACCCATTTACCGACTACACAACCATTTCCTTTAAAACAAACAAGGCAGGCAAGGTAAAAATAACAGTGTATGATATGCATGGAAATTTAATTTCTCAACCTGTAAGTAACGTTTATCCAAGTGGCTTACATTCCATAAAGTTCAACGCGGAAGGCTTAAAAGATGGGGTCTATTTTTATAGGACAGAACTTGATGGAGCAGTGACTCGCTCCGGAAGGATGGTATTGAGACGCTGATTCTTAAGTTTTACTTTAAGGCTTTGGTGTGAAATTATAAAATTGCTGCCTACATGATTAATAAAGGGTTATTTTAGCTCATTGCTAAATCCTAATACTTAAATGAGTGTTAACCCCCACTACGACTACATCATTATTGGCTCCGGTTTTGGAGGCTCTGTTTCGGCCTTACGCTTAGCAGAAAAGGGGTATTCCGTACTGGTCATGGAGAAAGGTAAGTGGTACAAAGACAAAGAATTTCCTAAAACCAACTGGAACCTAAAGCGCTGGATGTGGCTGCCCGGCCTAAAACTGTTTGGTATTTTAAAACTTACATTCTTCCGTCATATTTCCGTACTTTCAGGTGTAGGTGTGGGAGGTGGCTCGCTGGTATATGCCAATACCTTGCCTAAACCCAAGTCGCAGTTTTTTAACCATGGTTCGTGGGCTGGGTTAGCCGATTGGGAGAAAGAACTTGAACCACACTATGAAACGGCCTGGCGTATGTTAGGCGCAGCCCAAAACCCAATGCTCGAAGAAGCAGAGCTGGCCATGAAAGACCTTGCCCATTCCATTGACAAAGACAAGGCTTTTGAATCTACCAAAGTGGCTATTTACTTTGGAGAATCAGGCCGTACCGTTGACGATCCTTACTTTGATGGTAAAGGACCTACCCGCACCGGATGCGTGGGCTGTGGAGCCTGCATGACAGGCTGTAGATACAATGCCAAAAATACGCTCGATAAGAACTACCTCCACCTGGCGCAACAATTAGGTGTAGAAATACTCGCAGAAAGCAAGGTAAGCAATGTTGAGCCCATCGGTAAAGTCGATGGTTCTGAAGGTTACAAAATAACCTATCATAAATCTACCCGATGGTTTTCCCGTTCAAAAACTGTAACCGCAAAGGGAATTGTGTTTGCGGGAGGAGTTCTTGGAACAGTTCCCTTGCTTCTTAAACTTAAAAGGACAAGCCTTCCAAATCTTAGCCCAAAAGTGGGTGATGAAGTACGCTCCAATAACGAGGCACTTATACTTAATATAACCCTGGATAGGGAAAAAGACTTATCTAAAGGTATTGCCATTGGTTCTATTATCGATCTGGATGAAAACAGCCATCTAGAGCCAGTAAAATACGGAGCCGGTTCCGGTTTCTGGCGGTTACTTATGATGCCTATGGTTTCGGAAAAGAATTTCATCTTGCGCATTCTTAAACTTCTGCTCCTTCCCCTCACCGATCCTATCCGATGGCTCAGGGTTTTTTTTGTCAACGATTTTGCCAAGCGGTCTTCTGTGCTCTTATTTATGCAGCACATAGACAGTACACTAAAGTTTAAAAAAGGATTTTTGGGAATGCGCAGCACTTTATCATCCGGCAAAGCCCCCTCTGCATTTATACCGGAAGCACATGATATTGCCCGCAAGCATGCTAAAATCACCAACTCAAAATCAGTGGTAATGTTAACCGAAACCTTAACGGGCATTCCGTCCACAGCACACATTTTAGGAGGTGCTGTTATGGGTAAAGATGCTCAAACAGGCGTTATTGATAAGAACAATAAAGTGTTTGGCTATGCCAATATGTTTGTTTGCGATGGTTCCATGATATCAGCAAATCCGGGTGTTAACCCTTCACTTAGCATTACAGCAATAAGCGAAAGGGCTATGAGTAAGATTGGGAATAAAACGCCCTTCGCCTTTCGGAAACCTCCCCTGCCTGCCGGCAGGCACGGCTCAAGGGAGGATTAAATGTCCCCCTGCCTGCCGCAGGCACGGCTTGAGGTCCAAAGACTCCTATGGAGGGACAATAGGGGTGTTTTGACTTACAACAACTTCATTACATTCTCCGGTGGGCGGCCGAGGATCGCTTCATCATCCTTTACCACGATGGGGCGTTCCAAAAGTTTAGGGTTTTCAGCCAGTACCTTTACCCACTCATCATCTGAAAGGTTCTTGCCTTTGAACTGCTGCTTAAAAAGCTCCTCATTTTTACGAATCAAATAATCAACAGGTAGATTCAACTTGGTCAGCAAATCATATATTTCGTCTTCAGTAGGTGGATTCTTCAGGTATTCCACCACTGCAACATCTGCATCTGCATCTTTGATTATTTGCAACGTTTCCCTGCTTTTTGCACAGCGAGGATTATGGTAAATGGTGAGCATATTATTTTACTTTTTCAACAATCAGGTTGTAGTTGGTATAAATACAAATATCAGCGGCAATATTGAGACTTTCACGTACAATTTCCTCAGCTGAAAGGTTAGCAGCATGTTTCTTCAACGCATGAGCAGCTGCCTGTGCGTACATGGCTCCTGATCCAATCGCAGCTATCTGGTTGTC
>JAGQYJ010000193.1 GCA_020436145.1 Cyclobacteriaceae bacterium
GTCAGTTGAAAAAGAATTTGAAAAAGCTGACTTGAGTAGTTTAAAGGTTTTTAAAAAAGTTATTAAATCACATATGGCAAAGAACTTAAATACTAATAATCGATTCATTGGTCAGAGCTTTTATAACAGAATAACCAAAATATAAAATTCTACTATCTAATCAACCCCCCAAACCGCTTATTAAACCCTTCAATGCCTTGCAGTCCACCAGTATGAATGGCCAGCACCTTGCTATTGGGTTTGAAACGCTCATTGGCAGCCATGTCCATAACTCCGTACATCATTTTTCCTGTGTAAATAGGGTCGAGCGCTATCCCCTGGTCGATTTTGAAATTATTGATAAAAGCAATTAGCTCGCGTTTGTGTTTGGCGTAGCCGCCAAAGTGATAATTGTAGGTAATGCTCCAGTTTTTCAGGTCTTCTTTCTTTACCAGCTTTAGCCAGTTCTTCACATCTTTTTGCAGAAAATCGCCCTTAAGTGAGGAAACACCAATTACTTCCCCACGGCCATCCAGCTTGCTGATGATACCTGCCAGGGTGCCACCGGTACCAACAGCACAAACGAAATAATCGTATTTTTTGATGAGCTTCTCATCCAGTATTTCCTCCGCCCCACGAATGGCCGAGTGGTTGGTACCTCCTTCCGGCACCAGGTAGAAATTACCGTATTTTTCTTTCAGACTTTCCATAAAACCGGAGGCATGCCTGTTTCGGTATTGCTCGCGGCTTACATAGTGCAGGTCCATGCCATTATAGGCAGCAAAGCGGAGGGTGTGATTCAACGGCAACACTTCTTCGCCACGTATAACACCAATCGACCTAAACCCTGACTCCTTGGCTGCTACTGCTGTGGCATAAATATGGTTAGAGAAGGCCCCGCCAAACGTAAGCAGGGTGTCAAACCCCTCTTCTTTGGCTTTCGCCAAATTGTATTTCAGCTTGTACCATTTGTTGCCCGAAACGTGTTCGTGCACCCTGTCGGTACGCAGCAGGTCAACGGTAACGTTGTTCGGATTGACCTCAATCTGAATAGGGTCAAGCGTAGGTCTATGTTGGAGTGTTAGCATAAAAATTACTTCTCGACCTTATTTAGCATAGCGTAATGAGGTCGAAATATTCATTAGCGAAGTTTATTAAGGTCGCATTCTAACCTCATTAACTAACTTAGTTGCCTTATGGGCGACACTTATAAAATTAAGAATAATGACGGTATTTACTTTATAACTATTACGGTTATTGGGTGGGTAGATTTGTTTACCAGAAAGGAATACCGGGACATCATAATTGAAAGCTTAAAATACTGCCAAAACAATAAGGGCTTGGTTTTGTATGCTTATGTAATTATGAGCAATCATGTCCACATGATGATTAGTGCCGAAGAGGGTTTTGAGGCCCAGAATATAGTTAGAGATTTCAAAAAATTTACTTCAAAAGAAATTATTAAGCGTATAAAAGAAATAGGAGAAAGCAGAAGAGTTTGGTTGTTAAATAAGTTCAAATATGAAGCGCATCGTGTTGTTAGAGGCAAGGACTACAAAGTATGGAAAGATGGCTACCATGCAAAAGAGCTAAATTCGGCAGAGATGATTGAGCAAAAACTTAATTACATTCATAATAATCCCGTTGAAGCCGGAATTGTATTGAGCCCTGAAGAATATTTGTACAGTAACGCAAAGAATTATGCAGATCAACCGGACAAATTGATTGAGGTGACGTTTGCACTTTAGAATGTTAAAATACTCGTCCTTATGTAACGAAGTGTAATGAGGACGAAATTTTAGCAAGATGTGGTCTCATTTCAAATGAGACCAAGATAATATAAACAAACGAATGTGCCATCTTTGTGACAAATGTCAGAAGAAGAACTATACGATTCAGACGAGCTGTACGAGCATCACCGGATTGTGGCCGACCCGAACCAGGGCCTGCTGCGTATTGATAAATTCTTAATGGATAGGTTGCCCAATGCTACCCGCAACAAGGTGCAGGCGGGCATTAAGGATGGCTTTATTCTGGTGAATGGGGAAGAAGTAAAACCCAACTACAAGGTTCGGCCCGATGATGTGATCACGGTAGAGTTGCCCGAACCCCCACGAGATACAGAAGTGGTTCCCGAAGACATTCCGTTGGATATCGTATATGAAGACGAGCACCTGCTGGTGGTGAACAAACCTGCCGGCATGGTGGTGCATCCGGCTTATAACAACTGGACAGGTACGTTGGTGAATGCCCTTGTCTGGCATTTTCAGCACTTGCCTGAAATGGAAGGCAATGAAGGCCGCCCCGGCCTTGTGCACCGTATTGACAAAGACACTTCGGGCTTGCTGGTGATTGCCAAAACCGAGAAGGCCATGAACGGCCTGGCCAAGCAGTTTTTTGACCACAGCATCGAGCGTACCTACTATGCTATGGTTTGGGGTGAGCCGGAAGAATCAGGTACGATTGATGTGCATTTGGGGCGTAGCCTCAAAGACCGCAGGGTAACCACAGCTTTCCCTGAAAGGGATTTTGGCCGTACGGCCGTTACGCACTTCAAAGTGCTCAAATACCTGCGCTATGTGTCGCTGGTGCAATGCAACCTGGAAACAGGCCGTA
>JAGQYJ010000194.1 GCA_020436145.1 Cyclobacteriaceae bacterium
GGCTTCGTAAGGCTTTGGAAAACCTTCTCTTCTTAAAATGTTTTGAATTCCTTCAGCAACTACAGCCCAGTTGTCATCAAGATCGGTATTTATAGCTTCCTGGTTTAGCTCCAGTTTGCCAATGCCTTTGAGCAATGATTTATAAGAAATAAGCATATGAGCCAATGGTACTCCAACATTGCGCAGAACTGTGGAATCTGTCAGATCTCTTTGAAGCCTTGAGACTGGAAGTTTGGCAGCCATGTGCTCCAGTAAAGCATTGGCGATACCAAGGTTGCCTTCAGCATTTTCAAAATCAATAGGATTAACCTTATGGGGCATAGCCGAAGAGCCAATTTCACCCGCTTTGATTTTTTGCTTAAAATATCCCATAGAAATATACTGCCACACATCACGGGCAAAATCGATTGAAATTGTGTTGATCCGTTTCAGGTTATCAAACAAAGCAGCCAGGTAATCGTAATGCTCAATTTGGGTAGTAGGAAAGCTACGCTTAAGGCCCAGACTATTGTGAACAAAGGTATTGGCAAATCCGTGCCAGTCATAAGAAGGGTATGCCACATAGTGCGCATTCATATTACCTGTTGCTCCACCGAATTTAGCGGCCATAGGAATAGAGCTAAGAGTTCTTATTTGCTCTGATAACCGGCTGGTAAAAACAGCCATTTCCTTACCCAAAGTTGTGGGAGATGCCGGTTGTCCATGGGTCTTGGCCAACATTGGTACGGTCTTCCAAATGTCAGCCATTTGCCGTATGGTGTCCTGGAACTTTGATAATATGGGATAAAGTACCTCGTCCATTCCTTCCTTCACTGAAAGCGGAATGGCAGTATTGTTAATGTCCTGAGATGTAAGCCCAAAGTGTATAAACTCTTTGTATTGGCCTAAGTTCAATTTGTCAAATTCCCCTTTCAAAAAATACTCAACCGCTTTCACATCATGGTTGGTAATCTTCTCGGTTTCTTTAACTCTGAGCGCATCATCTTCACTAAAATTTCCATACAACGCCCTTAATTTTGGAAAAAGAGATTTATCGAAACCATCTAGCTGTGGTAGAGGCAATTCACAAAGTGAAATAAAGTATTCAACCTCAATACGCACTCTGTACTTTATCAATCCAAATTCTGAAAAATACAATTTAAGATCAGAAGTTTGTGCAGCATACCGACCATCAATAGGTGAAATAGAAGTGAGGGGTGTTGAATTACTCATGTGCTTTGTAATTGAAAGGTGCAAAAGTAGTGAAAAATGAGATGGAAGGTCCGTCATTAATTAACTTTCCTTACAGGAGTGGCCGTTTTTGTTACTATTTTTGAAACTCAAATTTATTAATCATAAAAAGCTGTTATATGGCGTTTGGTTTTTTTAAGAAAAAGAAAAAGGAAGGAGCTAGGGAACATTATTATTCACTTGCAATTAAGGAGGTTGTTAAGGAAACAGCTGATGCAATTACAATTGTTTTTGAGCAGCCGGAAACTCCCATTGAATACAAAGCAGGCCAATTTTTGACCTTGATTGCAGATATAAATGGTGAAAGTGTGCGAAGGGCTTATTCACTTAGCTCATCACCTTACATAGAAAAGGATTTAGCAGTTACAATTAAGCGAGTTAAAGGTGGTGTAATGTCAAATTATTTGAATGATACCGCCAAGGCAGGAGATGTTATGAAAGTAATGGAACCAATGGGCCATTTCACTACAGAGTTTACTGCAGACAACAAGCGACACATCGTAATGTTTGGTGGAGGTAGCGGGATAACTCCTTTAATGTCTCACGCAAAATCTACTATGGTACAAGAACCTTATAGTATTGTATCTCTCATTTATGCCAACCGAGATATCAATTCAATAATTTTTAAAGAAACCCTTCGGGATCTGGAAACAAAATATGAAGGGCGTTTCAGAGTAATTCATATTTTGGACAACGCTCCTTTGGAATGGCAAGGGCCTTCCGGGTTGCTTAACCATGAAATGCTAACGGACCTGTTTGAGCGCATACCTAACTGGGGAATTGATAAGACTACTTATATCATGTGTGGCCCGGAGGGGATGATGAATAATGTAGAAACGCTTCTTGAAAAACAAAATATCCCGGCTGACCGAATATTTAAAGAAAGCTTTGTGGCCGGGACCATTAATAAAGAATCATCTACTGATACTGATGTTGAGATTAGTACTCAAACCGTAACTATTGTTTATGATGATGAAGAATATGAAGTCGTGGTCAACCCCAATACCCATATTCTTGATGCCGCCCTGGACATGGATATTGATCTTCCTTACTCATGCCAAAGCGGGCTTTGTACGGCATGCAGAGGAAAGTGTGTTTCTGGTAAAGTAAAAATGGATGAAGAGGAAGGGCTTTCTCAAGCTGAAAAAGATGCAGGTTATGTCTTACCCTGTGTTTCTCACCCTCTTACGGATGATGTAAAAATTGAAATTGGATAATCTAGACGTTAGATGGCTAGACAAAAGATTTTAGACTTGTTGGTTTAAAGGGAAGTGAACAAGGTTTAGTTATCTGACTAAGATAAATCTTAAGTCTAACGTCTAATAATCTAACATCTTAAAAAAATGGAAAGAAAATTTTT
>JAGQYJ010000195.1 GCA_020436145.1 Cyclobacteriaceae bacterium
CTTCAATCAAGGAAATTGCAGTCGTATACCCGGTTAAATATTCCTCTTTTGTTTTCTGTGAAGTCAAGCGATAACTTTTGGGCAAGTTTTGGTCCCGTATTTTTCTTTAATCTCCATGATAATAAAGGCTTTGAAGACGCCTTTGTTGACTTTGGCCTTGACCCAACTGAATATTTTGATACGGACATACCCTGGGGGGTGCAATCCAGGCTTGCTATAGATATTAAACTAAACAATCACCTCTTCCTGGAGCTTAAGTTTGATTACGACATTGGGAAATATTTCAAATACGAAGATGACATTTATAAAGTACGCTTGGCTTCCCAAGGAGTAACAGCCGGGCTCACCTACTTATTTTAGACAGCCTTGACTTGTCAGAGACTTTTTGTTCAGACTACACTATATTCGTCTGATAAAACAATACAATGCCGGCAACCCCTCAGGCTCTTATTTTAAAAGCATCGGCAGGCTCGGGTAAAACCTTTGCGCTGGCAAAAGAATTTATCAAGCTCCTGATCCTTGATCCTACAGAATACCATCAGATCTTGGCGCTCACCTTTACCAACGATGCCAAAAATGAAATGAAAACAAGGGTATTGGGTGAGCTTACCAAACTTGCTTCTGGCGAGCAAACGGACATGCTCCAAACTATCCTTGCTGACTTTGCAGAGCAAAAAGTTGGTTTAACTCAAGACCAGGTTGTCCTACGTTCCCGACTGGCACTTAACAACCTCTTAAACGACTACAGCCGTTTTAATGTAAACACCCTTGATCATTTCTTTACCCAGCTCATACGTCATCTGGCACGAGAGCTTAAACTTAACCTGGGTTATGAACTCGACCTGGATAATGACAAAGCATTACGTGAGTCAATCCACACACTTTACAAAACCACCAACCCCAGGGTAAAAAAATGGCTGCGTTCATTTATCGATTCCCGAATTAGTGAAGACAAGGGGTGGAATATTGAGTTCAATATCAAAACGCTGGGCAAAAAACTATTCCAGGACAGTTTTATTGACATTCGGGACATATTAAATAAGAATGCTGAACATCTGGAGGGTTTTGTGAAACAACTGAATATTCAGTTTAAGAGCTATGAAGCCAGCATGCAAAAGCTGGGGCAGCAAGCTATGCAACTACTTGCTTCGCATAAGCTTACTATTAGTGATTTCAGGCAACACACGGCCACCGTTTTTCAAAAGCTAAGTGAAGGAACGTTTGATTTGGAGGCCAGTTTTTCTGCCACTTTTATAAAAGGCGAGTGGTCCACCAAAACATCGGATCGAAAAGATGAAATCGAAACATGTGCGACCAGTGGCCTGAATGAATTGCATTCCCAAATTCTCGAACTGGCCGAAAGCGAGCAAAAACAAGCCTACATAGAAGCCAAAGCATTGCTACCCAATATCTATTCTTATGGGGTGCTTTCTGCTTTGTCGGACAATCTCTGGGAGTATCGAACTAACAACAACCTACTATTGCTTTCAGATACAGCCTTTATTTTGCATGGTGTTATCTCCCAATCGGATGCGCCTTTTATCTACGAGAAAATCGGTGCTCGTTACAAGCACATCATGATCGATGAGTTTCAGGATACTTCCACCCACCAGTGGAAAAACATTTTACCACTGGTGCAATTTTCTCTTTTTAATGAGGGGAGTGTGATGCTGGTGGGTGATGTGAAGCAATCAGTCTACCGATGGCGGGGAGGTGATGCAAACTTGCTTATGCAGCAAGCCGCTGCTGATTTGTCGGAACATACTCCTGCACAAAAAGCACTTGATACCAACTACCGAAGCGCCAAAAATATTGTGGCTTTCAACAATGCCTTTTTTGAGGCTGTTCGACATGCGGCCCCGGAGCTGATCGAAGGAATAGACGGCAAATCGGAGCAGCTTGCCAAAGCGTATGAAGACGTTCACCAGCGCACTCAAAAATCATTTGAAGGATACGTTAAGGTTGAGTTTTTCTCAGACGAAGAAGAGACAGGTTGGAAAGAAAAAGCCTTTAATGTTACTCATGCCACTATAAAAAAAGCGATGGAAGATGGTTTTCACCCTGAAGACATTATGGTATTGGTTCGCACCAACAAACAGGCTGGCGAAATAGCCGAATTCCTCTTACGAAATGGCATTCACACCCTTACCGATGAAGCGCTTTATCTGGAAAAATCACCTCTGGTGCAATTCTTAGTATTTGCGTTGCGGTCTATTCTGGCTCCTGAGGATGCCTTTGTGCTGGCCAACCTTAGGTACTTTCATCAACTTATCCTGGGCCAATCACCTTCAAAAGCCGTTTCTGAAAAAAGTAGTTCTACAGACGTTTCCGGCATATCTGCTGGTCTTTCCGCTTATGAAGCCATTGAGCAACTTATAGAACAGTTTGGCCTCCACAAAAAGTTTGATCCTTTTCTCCAAGGCCTCCAGGATTTTTGCCTGAAACAGGCAAAAAAAGGGAATAGCTCTATTGCCAGTTTTGTGGAAGGTTGGCAGGAGGTAAACGAAGAAGAAAACACCAAACCTTCGTTTATTACCGGGAGACGGTCAAGGCGGGGGAGCTGTTTCTGGAGCCTGAGTTTGCCAAAGTG
>JAGQYJ010000196.1 GCA_020436145.1 Cyclobacteriaceae bacterium
GATGTATGTGGCGCTTTCGTATGACCACCGCATTATTGACGGACGCGAATCAGTGAGCTTTCTTGTTAGAGTGAAAGAGCTTCTCGAAGATCCATCACGTCTTTTACTTGAGATTTAAAATTAATTACATCAAAAAAATAACAAAGCAATGAATTACGATGTAACCGTTATTGGCTCTGGCCCAGGTGGATATGTGGCTGCCATCCGCAGTGCACAACTAGGGTTCAAAACCGTTTTAATTGAAAAATACAATACCCTTGGAGGCACTTGCCTGAATGTGGGATGCATTCCATCAAAAGCTTTATTGGATTCTACCGAGCATTTTCATAATGCAGAAACCAACTTCAAAGAGCACGGTATTAACATAACTGGCGTTAAACCTGATCTTGCCCAAATGATTAAGCGTAAAGGAGAAGTTGTAGAGCAGACCACTCAAGGCATTGATTTTCTGATGAAGAAAAACAAAATTGATGTGCTACATGGGGTTGGGTCTTTTGTGGATAAAAATACCATTAAGGTTTCGGGTGATAAAGAGCAAACCATCACCACCGATAAAGTAATCATTGCTACCGGCTCCAAGCCTTCGTCACTACCTTTTATTACCATCGATAAAAAACGAGTGATTACATCAACCGAAGCGTTAGAGCTAAAAGAAATCCCTAAACATTTGGTTGTAATTGGGGGTGGGGTTATTGGCCTTGAATTGGGTTCAGTGTATGCCCGTTTAGGCTCGAAAGTTTCTGTGGTGGAATATATGGATAGCATTATCCCAACCATGGATGCAACACTAGGTCGTGAATTGAAAAAAGTGCTTGGGAAAATCGGCTTTGAGTTTTACCTCAAGCATAAAGTAACGGAAGTAAAAGGCACAGCTAAAACAGTAACGGTAAAAGCAGAATCACCCAAAGGTGAGACCATCGAATTAAAAGGCGACTACTGCCTGGTTTCTGTTGGGCGTAAACCTTACACCGAAGGTATTGGTCTGGACAAAGTGGGAATTACTACTGATAAGGCCGGGCGAATTGAAGTGAATGAAAGCCTGCAAACCAACGTTCCTAACATCTTTGCCATTGGCGATGTGGTTAAAGGAGCCATGCTGGCGCATAAGGCAGAAGAAGAAGGGGTATTTGTGGCGGAGATTATTGCAGGGCAAAAACCGCATATTCATTACAACTTGATTCCTGGGGTGGTATACACCTGGCCGGAAGTTGCCGCTGTTGGTTACACCGAGCAGCAACTAAAAGAGCAAGGGCGTGCCTTTAAAACAGGTTCTTTCCCTTTCCGGGCATTGGGCCGTGCCCGTGCCAGTATGGATATAGACGGGCAAGTGAAGGTGCTGGCTGATAAGGAAACCGATGAAATCCTTGGAATCCATATTATTGGTGCTCGTGCTGCAGATATGATCGCTTCTGCTGTTACAGCCATGGAATACAGGGCTTCGGCTGAAGATGTTTCACGGATAAGCCATGCTCACCCTACTTATATGGAAGCAGTAAAAGAGGCGTGCTTAGCTGCTTCCGATAACAGAGCAATTCATATGTAAGAAGCATTTTTTTACATTCAAACTTGGATTTAAAAATCTGATTCGGCTCTTTTGCTTCACGTATTTATAAAATGAAAAGAACACAATTACATCATCATCACCATAACTCCGCTCAGGCGAGTAGGTGATAGTGTTGTAGAAAAACATACATAAAACCCCGTCTGAGTAAATCAGATGGGGTTTTTCTTTTATGCCCATCGGTTTGCTCAGACATAAAAATTGAATCATGAGCATACTAAAAATTGCTATTCAAAAGTCAGGGCGATTGCACGATCAATCGCTTAAATTACTGCGAGACTGCGGAATATACATTGACAACGGTAGTGAGCAGTTAAAAGCTTCTGCGGCAAACTTCCCTATCGAAGTATTATATCTCCGCAATTCCGATATTCCCCAATACCTGGAAGATGGTGTAGTTGACCTTGCCATTATTGGTGAAAATACCTTGATAGAGAAGCAGAAAGATGTTGAAGTACTCCAAAAATTAGGTTTCTCTAAGTGCAGGTTGTCACTGGCTGTTCCCAAGAACCAGGAAGATATTTCAATTGAATGGTTCTTGGGAAAGAAAATTGCCACTTCCTACCCGAACTCGCTTGTGGCTTTTCTTAAAGAGAACAACCTGGAAGCTGAAATTCACCAGATTTCAGGCTCTGTGGAAATAGCCCCTAACATTGGCCTTGCCGATGCCATTTGCGATCTGGTGAGCTCAGGTAGCACCTTATTTAAAAATGGGTTGAAAGAAGTAAGCACCATCCTGAAATCTGAAGCTTGCCTGGCTTCGAACAAAAACCTTTCTATTGAGAAAAAAGAGATTGCAGAGAAGCTGATTTTTAGGATCAATGCGGTAATTCGTGCTGAGAAATCGAAGTACGTACTAATGAATGTTCCTAACAACAAAATAGATGAAGTAAGTGCCCTGCTTCCTGTTTTGAAAAGCCCTACGGTTCTTCCATTGGCTTTAGAAGGCTGGAGCTCACTGCATACAGTTATTGACGAAGAGGAGTTTTGGGAAGTAATTGACCAGCTGAAAAAGG
>JAGQYJ010000197.1 GCA_020436145.1 Cyclobacteriaceae bacterium
GTGTCGCAAAGCTTAATAATGTCAGCTGTTTTGGAGGGCCTTTTTAGGAAAGCCAGCTTGCTATTGGCTTCGTTCTTATCTTCCAGCCAAATGGAATCATCAAAATCGAAAATGAGTTTAGCCTTGCTTTTGGCGAGCCGTTTTTCAAACCAGGTAGTGCCGGTCATAAAGGCTTCGCGCTGTATAAAGATGTAGTCAAACGCATTGGCTCGTTTCACATCCCGGGTACGTATGCGCCAGCTTTTTAGAAAGATAAGCAGCTTGCCCAGGTAGTTGCCAGGGGAATACAATACTTTATCATCTTTTTCAGAAATAAGTGGGGAAAGCTCGCACTCCACTCTATTGGCTTCCAGGTACTCAAAGTATTGTTCAAACCGGTAGCGTTGAGAGGGAGACCGGTCGAACCGGTGCATGCCAATAAATAAAACACTGGTTTTACGCATCTGTTTCAATCAGGTGGGTCAGTTCTTCATACCATTGCTCCCCATACTTTCGAATCAGTGGCTCCTTCAAAAATTTATACACAGGCACTCCCAGTTTTTCACCTAAGGTACAGGCAGGGCTGCATATATGCCATCTATCATAATTGGCGGCATCAAACTTTTCATACCGGGTAATTCGTATCGGATACAGGTGGCAGGAGATAGGCTTTTTATAGTTGATCTTACCATCCAAATAGGCCTGTTCAATCCCACACTTCAAAATGCCTCGTTCATCATACACGGCATAGGCACATTCTTTGCCTCCAATGGTGGGGGTAGAAAAGTCACCATCACTGTCAAGCACATAGGGCCCCTGCACCTCAATGGTGCGCAGCCCAACAGGCGACAAATAAGGTTTTACCTTTTCCAGAATAGAACGTAAAATTGGCAGTTCATCTTTATCAAGCGGAGCTCCCAGGTCGCCCTCCACACAGCATGCTCCCTTGCATCTTTCCAGGTCGCACACAAAGAACTCATCCTTGATATCATCTGACAGAATTACATTCCCAACCTCCAGCATAGTGTATTATTTTCACAAAAGTAGGGTTATTCAAATAACCTTCCATTCATCCTTTAGATTTACTCCAAAGTTTTAAAGCAAACCACTAATTTAGCAGGTCAGTTATAATAGGGAAAGCACGCGAAGTACATGGAGTATTTGGAAAGTTTGAATGAGCCGCAACGGGAGGCTGTAGTGAATACCGAGGGGCCGATGATGATAATTGCAGGAGCAGGTTCAGGAAAGACCCGCGTACTAACCTACCGGATTGCCCATCTCATCAAGTCTAAAGATATAGACCCCTTTAACATTCTTGCGCTCACCTTTACCAACAAGGCAGCGGGTGAAATGCGCAACCGGATAGAAGGGGTGGTGGGGAACGAAGCTCGCAATATATGGATGGGGACTTTTCACTCTGTTTTTGCCCGCATTCTGCGTAGCGAGGCGCACTACATTGGATATCCCGGCAATTTTACCATATATGATACGGATGATTCCAAATCGCTAATTCGTACCATTGTAAAGGAACTGAACCTGGATGATAAGCTCTACAAGGCTAATGTGGTGTATAACCGCATCTCCGGAGCTAAGAACAGGCTGGTTTCATACCAGGAATACAATAGTAATCCGGCTTATAGGTCGGATGATGAGCAAAACAGGCGCCCCGAATTAGGGAAAATCTATAAAATCTATTGCGAACGTTGCTTCAAGGCCGGAGCTATGGATTTTGATGACCTGCTTTTTAATACCAACGTACTTTTCAGAGACCATATAGACGTGCTGAATAAATACCAGCATCGCTTTAAATATGTAATGGTAGATGAGTTTCAGGACACCAACGTTTCACAGTATCTGATCACCAAAAACCTGTCGGCAGTAAACGAAAACATCTGTGTGGTTGGGGACGATGCACAAAGCATTTATGCCTTCCGTGGAGCGGACATTCAGAATATTCTGAATTTCGAACGGGATTATCCCAACCTTCAAATTGTGAAGCTGGAGCAGAACTACCGTTCCACTAAAAACATTGTAAATGCGGCCAACAGTGTAATTGGATATAATAAGGCACAGCTTAAGAAAAGCGTATGGACTTCCAATGAAGAAGGCCAGCTTATTGAACTGATTAAGTGTGCTACCGATAATGAAGAAGGCAAGCTGGTAGCCACTTCCATATTTGAGGAACGTGCCCAGCACCAGCTACCCAACAGCGATTTTGCGGTTTTATATAGAACAAACAGCCAGTCGAGAGCAATGGAGGAAGCCCTTCGTAAGCTCAATATTAAATACAAGATTGTGGGCGGGCTTTCTTTTTATCAGCGCAAGGAAATTAAGGATTTGCTGGCATACATGCGGTTTACGGTCAATCATAATGATGAGGAATCGCTCAAGCGCATTATTAACCTGCCCAAACGGGGCATTGGAGATACAACAGTTAATAAACTGATTGTGACTGCCAATGAAGCCAATATTTCCCTTTGGGATGCCCTCCAACAGGCCAATCAAATAGTGCCTGGCCGGGCAGCCAATGCCATTGGTGATTTTGTAAATCTGATCAAGCGTTTCAAAATAGAGGTAGATGC
>JAGQYJ010000198.1 GCA_020436145.1 Cyclobacteriaceae bacterium
ATGCAGAAAATGAAAACCCGATAGACATGCAGCGCAATGGATGGCAGGCGATTTTGAATAATTTTAAGCTTTATACAGAAGCTTATTAGTATTGAAATAAGATCATGAAAAACATAATAACCCCTTGCCTCTGGTTCGATACCGAAGCCGAAGAAGCAGCCGACTTGTACACTTCCATTTTCAAAAATTCAAAAATTGATCATATAAGTCGTTACAATATGGAAGGAAAAGAAGTACATGGTAAGGATTCCGGCACGGTTATGACCGTGAATTTCACCATCAACGGACAGCCTTTTGTGGCACTCAATGGAGGGCCCATCTTCCAGTTCAACGAAGCTGTTTCTTTCCAGATATTTTGCGATACCCAGGAAGAAATTGACCATTACTGGAACAGCCTGACAAGCAATGGTGGGCAGGAAAGCCAGTGTGGGTGGCTTAAAGATAAATACGGAGTATCGTGGCAGGTGATACCCTCTATGTTGGGCGAACTTATGAGTGTGCCTGACAAGGCAGAGAAGGTAACAAAAACTTTTCTGCAAATGAGGAAGATTGATATCAATGCCCTGGAACAAGCCGGGCGCTAACTATGAATACGGAGATCAAAACTATTGACGATTAGATTGCAGAATTTGCCGGCCCGGTGCAAAAGCTGCTCCGGCAAATGCATACTGTGATTAAGAAAGAAGCACCTGAGGCTACGGAGGCCATTAGCTATGCCATGCCCACGTTTAAACTGAACGGCAACCTGGTGCACTTTGCAGGTTACAAAAACCATATTGGATTTTACCCTGCTCCTTCGGGCATCTTAGCTTTTGAAAAGGAGCTTGCCGGTTTTAAAACCTCCAAGGGGGCCATTCAGTTCTCGTTGGATAAACCTCTGCCAACTGAGTTGATTAAAAAAATTGTTCGATTTAGAGTAAAGGAGAATAAGGCAAAAGCCAAAATGAAGAAATAGCAAAAGAGAGCAACGTTTACAAAGAGATACCGTAATAGAATTTTGTATCTGTTAATTATTAAACCTAACCAAAGCTATGGTCGAAGTATTCAAAACCAGCGTCCCCGACCGAAAGACAGCCGATTCCATTTTAGGAGAATTGCTTGACCTCATTCCCAGTGCACAGATCAATTTTGACCTGGAAGACTGTGATAATATTCTGAGAATAGACTCACGAAACAATGCTGCCGAAGTGGTAATCTCTCATCTAAACAGGCTTGGTTTTGACTGTGAGGAACTGGAATAGCTTTTTAATTTCGATACTCCCAACACCAAGTTACCTGACCTAATGAATAATGAAGTAAATATTTTCCTTGACAAAGCAAACCACCCGCTCAGGCCTGAAATTGATGCATTAAGAAAAATAATTTTGGCGGCTCGACCCGAATTAACGGAAAACATAAAGTGGAACGGCCCAAATTATTGCATTGATGGTGAAGACCGTATTACAATGAAAATTTATCCGCCCAAACAGGTTCAACTAATTTTTCACAGGGGCGCTAAAAAAATAGAGCAACCTAAAGAACGACTTGTTGAGGACACATCTGGACTACTACAGTGGAAAGAAAATGACAGGGCAGTTGCAAGTTTTAAATCCATGGAGGAGATTAAAAATGCTGAAGACAACTTAAAGGATATTGTCAAAAAGTGGATTGAATCCAGCCGATAAGTGCACTTATTTTATCAATTATTGCCAGCTTTAATTATCAAGCTTAATCATAAAATCAGCAATATCCCTTTCACCTACCCGTTAAAATCATAAACCTCAAATCATGAAAAATCTTACAGTTGCGCTTTTTCTTTTAGCATGTCGTCTATCCTTCGCTCAAACAACCACAACAGATACCCTTGCCGTGCATTCGATTGAAGGCATCGTTAATCAAGGCTTCGAAATGCTATCCAATATCAATGGTGATATAAGTAACCTGGATCGCATGCGAGAACTCTACCTGCCTGATGCACGATTTACAATCCTGTACCACCCCAACGATTCTTTTCCCGTAGCCTACGAATCTGTTTCACTGAATGAATTTTTTGAATATATGAAAGAAGAACATGAATACTACGAAAAAGGATTTGTTCAGTATGAAATAGGGAAAGTTATAAATGAATACAATGGTATTGCCAATGTATTCCAAAGCTTCTATGCAAAGGATTCTGACAATGAAGAGGCAAGAGGAATCAGCAGTTATCAGTTAATTTACTTTGACGACAGATGGTGGATATCCGATGTGCTATGGACAGCAAATACCAATGGGGTCAAAATTCCCGAAAAGTATTTAACAAATCAGAAAGATAATGCCACTAAGCCAACTCGATAGAAAGCTTAATTTCAGCTTTCAGTAGTTTGGATACCGGGCATATTTCTTTAGCTTTTTTGGCAAATGTCTCAAACTCCTCCGCACTAATGCCCGGCACTTCGCCTTTGAGCTCTAGCTCAATTCTAGGAATTGCCCCATCTGCAAAATGTACACGTGCCTCGGTGTCCAGGTTGGTAGGAACAAAGCCGGCTTCACTTAATAAAAAACTAAGCTGCATGGTAAAA
>JAGQYJ010000019.1:0-11901 GCA_020436145.1 Cyclobacteriaceae bacterium
GTAATGGCTGTAACTGAATTCGGCCTTTTACCCTGTTGAAGCCAGGTTATCAGGTTTACACCGTAGCAACCAAAATCGGTTAGAGCACCGGCACCGTTCTGAACCGGGTCGGTAAGCCAGTCCAAAAATTCTTTATTTATACCTAACTCAATTGGTCCCTTATGTCCATCACGAACAACTACTTTTCGCAGGGGACCAATGGCACCTTCCTCAACCATAACATATGCTTTGTGGTTGGTTGAATACCAGGTGGTTTCATAATTGGTAAGTAATTGAATTCCGTACTTATTAGCCAGAGCCTGCATTTTTTGTGCATGCTCCATATTTACCGCTAATGGCTTTTCTACCATTACATGAATTCCCAATGGGGCACAGGTTTCAACTACTTGCAGATGTTCGTAAATGCTGCCAAAGGCTGTAACTGCTTCAGGATGGGTCTTTTCGATCATTTCTTCCATGGTATCAAAAACAATATTCATGGAAAACCCATGCTGGCTGGCATAGCGTTGTGCAAGGTCTCTGTTAGGTTCTACAATTCCAACTATTTGAATGTCCCCTCGTTCCGGCCTACCCAGGATCCAATGCACATGTGTATGCGCTAATCCTACCACTCCAATACGCACCGGTTGATTAAAAGAAGTGAAAGCTTGGACATTGCTAATCATGAGTATTAATAAAGCTAAAAACAGTAATCTTTTCATAATTGATTGGTAAGTACTCAAACTTACAAAAATTGCTTTCCTGCTAAAGGGAAATAAGTGTCACTCCACATCTATATCATATCTTCTCAGTAATCCTGCAAGACCAGATGTTGAAAATATGGCTTTTCTAATTCTATTAAGCTCCGGGTCAATATTGTAATTGTATGCAGTCCTCAAATCTGCCTTTTCCAAAACGGTTTGCGCAAATACTACTAGCCCAAGGTCACAATTGTTAAAACTGGACGCAGTAAAATCAGCTTGTGTAAAATCTGCTTCCTGCAAATCACAATTGTTGAAAATCGTTTTTTTTAAGGCAAGATCATAAAAGGAGGAAAGCTTGAGATTGCAATTTTCGAACTGAACCGCCATTAAAAACGAGTTGCAATGCTCGAAACGCAACCCTAGCAATTTACAGTTGCGAAAGCTAACTTCCTTTAAAGCCGTTTGATTAAGATTTGCAGAAGTGAGGTCACAGTCTTCGAAACTACACTCCACAAAATTCAAATGAGACAAATCTGAATTTGAAAAGTTGCATTCTATAAACATGCAATTTTCATAATCTCCTTTGGTAAGAGGCTGAGAGGTATAGTTTTTATTCTTGAATTCCTGTTCTTGAAAAAGCATGCTACTCTTCAGGGTTACTTACCGGATTACTTTCCTCCAAATCTTTATTGATCTGCTTTACTACTGAGTCAATTTCATTCACCTGATCTTCCATTTGCTGAAAAAAGAAATTGGTATCCGGAGCCTTTTCAAGTTTACGAAGTGAAATTAAACCCAGTAGCCGCGCAATTGGGCCTCTTAAATAATGAGCGTTTGAAAAACTATATTTTTCAAGTCTTTCTGTTCTTTCCTTTAATTTTTTGGTGCGTTCATCCACAATAATTTCCAGATCTTTGTTCAGGGCGTTCAGTTCTTCATGCACCTCTATAAGTTCTTTATTCTGTACTTCAATTTTATCGGCCCTCAACCTCAATTCATCATTTGCCTGACTTAAATTACGATTAATTTTATCATAACTTGACTTAAGCATTGCCGCAGCAAATGCCAGAATTATATATAATATGGAGTAGGTAACTGATATTGTAATGATGTCATTTGTTTTATTAAAGGGGTTGATTTCAGGATGATAAACCTGGTATATAAAAACGCTATTGATAGCTAAAAATGTTAAGCTGTGCATCACCCACATGAGCCTTTCTTTGAGCATTACAGAAAAAACGAAGCCAACCACCAAAATTATGGAAAGGGAGGTGGTGGTGTTGGCAGGTGCTTCTATGCTTTGATAGAACATTGATAAGAGCACAATTATAGTCACAACCAATACGGATGCGGTTTGATGAATATTTCTAATAAAAAAAGCTAAAACACAGGCAACCAAAAGAATTCCATCAATGCTAAGAGAAAGCAGGTCTTCCGGGTTGATGGTGGCATCTGATATAAAAACAATGCTTATACCTGCTATGGCAATTTTCAGCAGCGTATTTAAAAAGAACTTCTCAACATTGTCAATTTCCATTAAAATGGGTTTGGTGTTGAAAAATAATAATTCTTAATGAATTACCCCTATTCATGATCAAACAATCCGTGACATCTCAAGACTTAATTTTGAATTCATATGTAAACTGACCTGTAAGTACATTAATTATCTTTTTAAAAGAGAGATCATCATTTATCAAGAGTTTTAAATCGATTCTTTAAACTCTTGGTATTGTATTAAGGACGTATTTGGGTGAAGGTGCCCCCAAAATGTGTTAACTTAGTAGCGCTATTCAATGTGTATTTTTTGTTATGATTGAAGCCAAAAAGAAAGCCAAATCTACCCTGGATTTATCTCTACTTAAAGAAGCCTATAAACTGATGATGACGGCCAAGTCTATGGCCGATAAATATGATGAGGAGAAAGAATTCTGCAGCACCTATGTACATAGTACCAGCCGTGGCCATGAAGCCATTCAGTTAGCTGCAGGTATGCAGCTTCGGGCTACAGACTATGCTTCTTTATATTACAGAGACGAATCCATTTTGCTGGGCATGGGTATGCAACCCCATGAATTGATGATGCAACTAATGGCTAAGAAGAACGATCCCTTTACGGGAGGGCGTTCCTACTATGGACACCCCGCCCTTAAACGGGAGGGGTTTCCTACCATACCTCACCAAAGCTCGGCCACAGGAATGCAGGCTATTCCTGCAACCGGTATGGCGCAGGCAATTAGTTACCTTGAGTCGCAGGGAATACCGAAGGAAGGCGACCCGATTGTATTATGCTCTCTGGGCGATGGAAGCGTAACAGAAGGGGAGGTTTCAGAAGCTTTTCAAATGGCAGCACTGCATCAACTGCCTATTGTTTATTTGATTCAGGACAACGACTGGGGAATCTCTGCAACCGGGGCAGAAATGCGTACCATGGATGCCTTTGAGTTTGCAGCCGGTTTTAAAGGCCTTGAACGTATGCGTGTGGATGGTTCAAGCTTTGTGGAGTCCTATAAAGGTTTGGAAAAGGCTATCGCGTATGTGCGCAAAGACCGCAAACCGGTATTGGTTCATGCCAGGTGTGGTTTGCTCGGCCACCATACCTCGGGTGTACGCAGGGAGTGGTACAGAAGCCAAGAGGACCTAAACAGGCATAAGTTGCTGGATCCAATTCCAATATTGAAGGAAACCTTGCTTGAAGAAGGAGTTTCTAAAAAGGAGCTTTCATCCATACAGAAAGAAGTACATGCATTTGTTGAAGAAGAATTTTTAATAGCCCGGAATTCAGAGGACCCTGATATTAATGAATTTGATTCGCATGAGTTTGCACCAACACCAATTGCGGAAGAGAAGGGTACCAGAACTCCAAAAGGAGGGCAAAAAGAGGTAATGGTGGATGCAGCGTTGCATGCCATTGATGATATTTTGCGAAAGCATCCCGAAGCCTTACTATATGGCCAGGATGTTGGTGGAACTTTGGGAGGGGTCTTTAGGGAAGCGGCTACGTTAGCTCAAAAGTACGGGCACCACAGGGTGTTTAATACACCTATCCAGGAAGCATATATTGTAGGTTCTACCGCAGGCATGTCTGCTGTTGGGGCCAAACCTATTGTCGAAATCCAGTTTGCCGATTATATGTGGGCTGGCATTAACCAGTTGGTGGAGGAGCTTTCCAAAAGCTGTTACCTGACAAAAGGGAAATTTCCTGTTCAGTCGCTTATACGTATCCCCATTGGTGCCTATGGCGGAGGTGGGCCATACCATAGTGGGAGCGTAGAATCTACTTTTCTCAATATCAGGGGAATTAAAGTGATTTACCCTTCCAACGGGGCCGATATGAAAGGCCTTTTAAAAGCTGCTTTTTACGACCCTAATCCTGTAGTGAGTTTGGAACACAAGGGACTGTATTGGTCGAAAGTGAAAGGTACGGAGGCTGCGAAAGCCGTTGACCCGGACGAAGATTACATTATTCCTTTGGGCAAAGCAGCTATTGCTCTTTTTGCCAGTGAGCATAAAGTGGAAAACGGGGAATCTGTGGGGGTAGTAACCTATGGAATGGGTGTGCACTGGGCCCTGAATGCAGAAAAGCAGCATAAGGGAATGGTGGAAATTCTTGACTTGAGAACACTCAACCCAATAGATTGGGAGGCAATTGTTGATTTAGTTAAGCGGCATAATAAGATTTTGGTACTGACAGAAGAACCTGTACTCAATTCATTTGCTGAGTCGCTGGCCGGTAGAATAGGGCAGGAGTGTTTTGAATACCTTGATGCACCTGTGCGTGTGCTGGGTTCTGCCAATTTGCCTGCTGTTCCGTTAAACAAAGCATTGGAAGCCCAAATGCTGCCCAATGCAGATAAGGTGGCGAAGGAAATAGATAGGTTGTTGAAATATTGACCGCTCGCACCTTGTTATGCACAGGGCATTTCCTCAAACGTTAAATTGACGAGGACGAAATATCAGGCTGAAACGACACGTCCACTATTTTAATCTTTATATTTTATCCAGTTCCTCTTTAAGTCTATCAATTTGCCGCTTTAACGCTTCGTGAGCTTGAACAATTCTTATTAATTTCAACTCTACAAGTGCAAGGTCCGCATTCATATTACTGAACGTTTCAATTGAGTATAGCTTCTCAGAGAATACCAAAGTAGTATCCGATCCCCATCGTCCTACAGGATCTCCCTTAACTATCTTATTTAACAAATCACCCTTGTCAAGTTTTGGCCAAATTGTCTGAGCGGTATAATCAGAAACCATTTTACATAATTCGTTTTCTTGTTGTATCAGACCCTGGATATACACAATCAGTGTATTAATTCTGTTGCTCTCCTGAAAGACGTTAAGCGAGTTTGTTTTTGAAATCTGATTTAAATAGGGAGCAAATCCTCTGAGCGGGGCGTCACTTGTTGCTTCAGAGATTTGCCAAATTAACCATACAAAATCCTCTTCATCAATTTGCTCCCTGTTTCTAAGCTTGTCAATCGTTGATATTGTCTCCATGTAACCGGAGTCAATCAATTCAATATATTCCCTTATTCGGTTTAAATCATTCTTAAACGCAATCAATTGGCTCTTGGTCGTTTTCAAATCCTCCCTGTCTTTCCGCCACCCATCAAAAAGAAATGAAATAGTTATACCAATAAAGATTACCACTATCTCGAACAAATATTTCCTTAGTTTGTCTTTCATAGTCTCAACAACTCAAGTTATCCGTTCGAATGTCGCGTTTTACGAAGCCATCTATGCCTTGTGCATAATGTGCGAACTGCCTGCCGTAGGCAGGCGGAGCGACTTGCTCTGAACGGTTTGCGTATATGAATTGTGGCGAATTTCGAAGCAATTCACTTTCAAGATACGACAAAAGCTGAAACGAGCTACAACGCATGACATGAGTAGTATCCCGCCTATTTTTTATATACATTGTTGGCGTTTTGTTATTTCTGCTTAGATAAAATTCCTAATTGCTCACCCATTAAGATATGCTTAAAAGAGTTCCCATCTTCTTGCATTGGAGCGTCCAAAGTGAATGAAACACCATTTTGAAAAATCATTATAAAATCAGATCCACCGAATGCAAAATGCCCAAGCATATCCCCTTTTTTTACAATTGTTCCCGGAGTAATATTTTCCTCAATATTTACTGAGCCGACAACTGCCATACCGATAGGCATTAACGCGACAAGTCCATATTCAGCAGTTTCCAGTATAACGCATCCTCTTGTCTCAACAGATTGCCATCCTGTTCCAGCACTTGGATTAAATGCATACCTGTTATTTTCCTTGTCCCACCACAGTTGGCCACCTGTTGGATTGGTGCCTTGAATTATCCTGGTTTCTTTTATTGTTCCACCTAATGGAAAGTGATATCTGTGATAGTCATTTACATTTAAAAAGGAATGAGTAAATGTGCCATTTGCAAATGCATCTTTGTATTCACTGTCATCACCAATAAGTTTTGATATGGATTTTAGCGTAGCAGACTTTACAGGAACACCTTCTTTTCCTACCAGATTCGAATTATCGTCTATCTCCCAGACACCCATTGGTTGCGAATCGGCAAAAGAAGCTACTTTAGACTCATCATCAGGACTTGCAATAGGGCGCATGTCCGGGGTTTTTAAATACCTCGCAAAGAACTGATTAAAGGTTTTCCAGTTAGTAGGGTCCTCATACCACCCATTTTGCAATCCAAATGCAGTATCGTTTAATGCCATTTGATAATATTCTTCGTTCCAAGAATCTTCTGTGTCGAGAAATGCACCCCATGATTTGTTAAAAGTTATAAGCCACTTTGCAAATGGTTCATAATACTGCAAAGAGTTATTGACTAATCCTTTACCTTCAAGTTCTGACAATGGTTGATCAATTAGGAAATAAAACGCACCAAAGCTTTGAAATATATTATCAAATATCTCAGGATATTCTTCCTTCTTAATCAAAGCCCAAGGCATTGCAGTTTCTGCCCAAGTAACGAACTCATAATATTCTTCGAGGTTCTGAGCAGGGTTAGTGTTTCTGTCTGGGTTTATTTCTTTAGCTTTTTCTATGGAAGATACTAGCATTGACTTAAGTTCAGGATCATTGTCTAAAAGTGCGATTAGTTCTTTTGTTGCTTTTCCGTATTCGGTGCCCTTTTGGGGTGAATTACAGGAAAAAATACCAATGACTGTCATTAGTATCAGCAAGAGATTTCGATAATATTTCATATTTATTCTTTTCTAAATTTATTTTTTTAGTTGATGAACGCCAATGTGCAAGCGGTCTGCCTGCATCGCTTTCGCGTAGCTTCAGCATAGCAAAGCCTGCCGTAAGTTTACTGAAGGCAGATGCTCGTTTTGGAAAATTACGAAGTTTTTTGAGAAAATGGGCCCTGCCTACACCCCTTTGGGTTTTCTGACGGGCAGGTGCCTCTAGTCTTTGAAATATCGCTAAAGTTTCTGTTTTGCAATTCTGTATCAGAGGGTCAATGGAGTATGTACTTTATTGTATGTTATCAGCTAATCTAGCCCAGATTCTTTCAATATTCTAAATAAGCATTGTTGATTTTCAGTGACAGATATTTCTCCAGTCATATTGTAGTCTTTCTCAAATACTCCAGATTCATTTTCTGCATAATATTTCACATCAATTGACAATGCCAATTTTAACGGATCAGTTGAAATCGTATCATAATTAAATTGGAATTCAGAGCCCGAAACAATTTCGTTTGTCCATGGAACTGCGCAAACTGATTTCTGTTCTCCATTAGCAGAATATACGTACACGGTTGCAATATTCCATTCTTCCATTCCTTCGTGCATCCAAAGAACCGCAAAATCATCATTTGAGAACAGATTAATAAGGTCTGGGACATTCCATAACCCATAATATTCTTTATTTATGTAACTTGATACGTCTTCGGATTTTCCTATTCGAGAAAGGAAATCATAAAATGAAAGTTTGCTCTGCAAAGTATCCAAGGTCGTTTTATCAGGTTCTTCATCAGAAACTTGTAGAGTTTCCATGGTCATTGAATCTAAAATTAGGGTGGTATCACTTGCAACAGATTCGGATTTTTCCGCTGTTCTTTTTGGTGAATTACAGCCCCAAATTAGAAGAATTGGGATAAGGTTGATTGCTAAGTTTTTCATACTTCATAAATCTATATTAGCTGATAACTACTAGATACAGGGTATATGACTTATATCCAGTTAATTATAGATAGCAAGATACTACTTTTTGGAAAAAATGGCCGTATTCACTATATCATACCTATACCCGATTTTGTGACACTAAAGGTGGTTAAACGGTATTAGAAAGGATACCCAATGGCAAAGTGAATAACAAAGGGTTCGGTCCTGCTTTTATCATCATAAGGTGGGCTATTGAACCCGTTTTCCAATATAAATCTGCTGCCCAGGGGTCTGGCAGGGTCAACCAGTTTTAAGGCAGCATCCAATCGTATTAAAAGGAATGAAAAATCAAACCTCAACCCAAAACCGCCACCCAGCGCTATCTGACGAATAAATTTGTCAAACTTAAATTGTGCGCCCGGCCGGGCAGTTTCTTCCCTGAGCGTCCAGACGTTTCCGGCATCCAGAAAAGCAGCTCCCTGAAGAAAACCGATAATTTTTTGCCTGTACTCAATGCTGGTTTCAAGCAGTACTTCTCCCTGTTGCTCGTACTGGTAGGATACCTCTCCGCTTTCGTCTATATGATTATACGACCCCGGACCTAAACGCCTGGGTTTCCAGGCCCGTACACTGGTGCTACCACCGCCAAAAAAATACTTTTCATAGGGCAATACGTCCTCATCACCAAAAGGAATAGCTATTCCGGCTTTTGCTTTAAATGCCAGCGTTCCCTTTCTTCCTTTTGGAGTAACCTGGCGGTAGTCGGCCTGAAGCCGTACAAACGTATACAACTGAAGGGAATCCCTGTTCACAAATTTAGTGGAGGTCCACAAGTCGTTAAATATTCCACCCGGTTCAATGGATGCACTGAAATAGCGGCCGACATGGCCCAGGCCGTAATAATTATTGTTATATATATATGTCAGGCTAAAGCTTGTTACCAGAGCATCATCAAACGAATTTTTGAGATTATTACCCAGGCTGTCCAATTCATCCAATCGTTTTTGGTAGTCGTCCGAAATAAAGGGTGTCCGGATTAAGTTGATATCAAAAAGATTGAACCTGAACTGCTTATTAGTATTTGTTTTCCACGAATATGAATTGGTTCCATTTAAGATGGTACGCTCAAATTCGGGCCGTTTGGTGTAGGTGCCTCCAATTCTAATTTGCGTTTTTGGATCAAAAAGGCCAAGCCTTAACTTGGTTTCATCGCTGAAAGGAAGGAAGAACTGGGGGAATGTTACCCCTACATTTGCTCCCGCTTCAATGGTGTACAGGTTTTCAGGGTTTGAGGCAGCGGCAACCCCTTCAATCCCTACATGCCCATCAATGTTCAATACCCCCAGGCGCTTGAAAATATTTCTTTTCTTAACGGATGCGCTTATAAAAGGGCCGGGTAATCCATAGGAAGTAACGCTCAGCCCCGTTTCTGAAGAAAACTGGTACTTGGATAGCGGACTCGTGAAAATGTTGGTAATAAATTTCCCCCCAGTGGTATCATACGAAATATTAACGAACTGAAATATATCCATATTCGCAAGCTCGCGCTGGGTGGAAATGGTACTCTCCTTGCTATAAAGCAACCCGGGCTTAACAAATATCCTTCTGTTAAGCACTTTTTTGGAATATTGTCTGTCAAAGTACCGATAGGTTACCCCTTCGTAGGGAAACGTAATCCTTTTCCGGTTGAGCGAGTTCTGAATAGAGGCGTCAGTAGTAAAAATAACAGAGTCTATTACATAGTAGGGGTGGGCCGTTTCTCCAGGAGGCAATGGAATTGACATTTTAACGGCCACTTTATGGTTTCCCATAGTAGTATCTACCTCATAGCGAATATATTGTTTGCTAAAGCTGAAATGCCCGTTATTTTTAAGCAGTGTTTCAATTGAGTTTCTCTCCTGAACAAGCTTAGCCTGATCATATTGCTGGTTTTTCGCCAATATTTTGTCTTCTCTGTTAGAAACCAAAGAATCAATTCTTGGGTCTTTAATGCTATAATAAACCGAGTCGATTTTGTAGGGTGTTCCCGGTTTTGATACATAGGATACATAGGCACGTTTTTGAAAATACCGAACCGTATAGCCGGAAGAAGCATTGAACCAACCTTTTGAGATAAGGTAGCTATCAATATTTTGTACCGAAAGCGCTGTTTGGGTACTGTCGAAATAGACCAAAGGCTCGCCCCAGCGCATAAACATGTTACCGTTTCGCAAAATATTATCCTGCTTGGCCAGTTTATTATCTCTCCGGGTGGTAAGCCTGTTTATCTTGCGCTGTTTGCCAACATGCTTTTCAATTTTAGCTTCATATTTTTTTTCAATTTCCCTTTTTTTGGCCTCGTACTTTGCAGAATCATAATTTCTCAGGCCCTGGTTGTAAATGGCAGCATAGTAAAATATGGGCAAACCAAATAACCTTCTATTCTTCTTTTGCACCAATTGCTGTCGGAGATCTTCTTTATTTACGGATTTAGGTGCAACCGTTTTTTGTTTATAAAGCACATATTTACCTTCTTTGAATTGTTTTGTACCTACGCACCCGGACAAAAGGAGGGTAATTAAAGCCAAACCTGGCAGTTTTCGGGTGAATGAAAGCCTGTTTATCAATGTTATCAAAAGCAAAAATCAAATATATTAAGTCGTTGCATCTAAAGAAAAACAGAATGCAGGATAAGTTGTTTTTGGTGGAAGGATCAAAATCTGTACTTGAATTATTAAACAGTACCATTGAAGTGGCTGAAGTGTTCGGAACGGAAGGGTTTTGGAACGAAAACAAAAATGAGATTAAACGTTTCGGAGTATCTTTTGAGCTGGTTGATGATAATGAACTTGATAAGGCGGGGACCTTGACAACGAACAATGCTGCACTGGCACTAGCTAAAATTCCCGAACCAACTTCAGTTAAACTTTCTTTGGACCGCTGGACCCTAGCACTGGATCAAATTAATGATCCCGGAAACCTGGGCACCATTATTCGAATTGCAGATTGGTATGGCATTGAACAAATTATTATTTCGGAGAACTCTGTAGATGCTTACAATCCCAAAACGGTGAGTGCCAGCAAAGGCTCTCTTTCTCGTGTTCAGGTACATTATGCAGATTTACATTCCACCTTGTCGGCCTATACAGGTACTATTTTGGGAGCCGATATGAAAGGAACGAATGTGCACGCATTGGAGGCTCCTAAAGGTGGTGTGCTAGTAATGGGCAGCGAATCGCATGGCATCTCCTGTGAGTTGGATAGCTTGCTTACCCAGCGAATAACCATTCCACGATTGGGTGGGGCAGAGTCGCTGAATGTGGCTGTGGCCACGGCAATTATTTGTGATTGCCTGCTAGGACGGTAAAGCTTTTATCCATGTTTAAAATTTGTTAGAACAGCCATGGAACTAACCTTTTTGTTTTCCTCATGTACTCAAGGTATTGATTTCCAAAAACTTCTTTAAGGAGTTTTTCTTCCTTCTTCAGTTTAGCCCAAAACGAGACGAATACAATGAGTACAGCTATAATTCCCCGGTAGTCTCCAACAATAATGGCGTTGCCGGTAAACATAAGTAGTAGCCCTGTATAGATGGGATGCCTCACAAATGTATAGGGTCCTTTAATTATTAGTTTGTGGTTCTTTTTCTCCTGGACAGAGATGCTCCAGTTGGTTCCAAGTAAAAAGCGGGACCATAAGGCGATTACGAATCCGATAGCACAAATAGTAAGTCCAGTTATTCCTGCCGGGTTGGTGTGTTCAACAAATTTCTCCCTTATTAAAGTATGACCAAACCAATGGCCTGGACCGAGTAAATAAAAAGCCAACATAAGTGGAAGCCAGTAGTATATGAAACTAATATAATGAGGTTCCTGGTTAGCTGCTTTTTTACCGAACAAACCATAAAAAACCCAAACCACCAGTATAATTACCCACATCAGGCTTAGTGAAGTTTTTATATACGCACTCATTTGCCAGAGATTTGTGGTTGGACTTTTATTTTCTTCTTAAGCCCGAACAACGGCCAGACAATTCTTATCCTTCTGATTAAAAATTCATAGATAAGCCAGGATCCGCCAAAGGTGGTTATCACCATTAAAGTAAACTTGGGCAGTAAACCCCAGCTAAGA
>JAGQYJ010000019.1:11999-31747 GCA_020436145.1 Cyclobacteriaceae bacterium
CTCTTTCAGGAAAGCTTCTGTAAAATGTCGCAGATACGAATCTTCAAAAAGGATTATTTCCGAAAGCCATAAAGTAAAGGCTGCCAATGCGCAGTAAAGGAACAATCTCCGGTTTTTTTCCACTGTTTCCCAGAAGGTTTCTTTGACACTCATGAGGATAAACCCATAGAAGAAAAGGAAAATATAGTTGGCTATTGTGAACCAATCACCAATTAGGGCATGTGTAACAGGAAAAAGGGGTTCTACGAATGATTCAATAAAATATAGTGGAATAATAAAAATGTAAAGCCCTAGTGGTTTGGATACGGTTTTGTTTACCCATTGAAGAAAACCATTCCGTGGGTGTTTTCTTAAGTATAAGAATACAGGAATAAGAACCAATGAAAACAGAAGGAGATAAGGGAGAAACCAAAGGTGGTGCCAGCTCATATTTCCTTCAGGGTAAATGCCTATAAATGCTCGCGCAGGCCAGAAGTCAAAATAGCTGCCGGTAAACTGGCTTTTGGCTATACGCTCTATATATACTTGCGGAGGAACAACTACAAGCATTCCAAAGGCAAGTGGTATGTATAGTCTTTTTGTACGTTCCCACGCAAATTGCCAGCCTGTTCTTTTGGAAAGAGCATAATAGGTACCCATACCCGAGATAACAAATAGGATAGGCAGCCTCCATTGGTTTACAAAAAGCATGGGGTAAACCAACCAGTGATAAATCACATTGTTTTTTATATGAAAACCCCATGGCACAAAGAACATTCCCACGTGATAAAAGATGAGTAATCCAAAGACGATTGCCCTAAGCCAATCCAAATCGTATCTGCGCATAGTTGTTGTTTTGGGCAAACATACGGGCTATTTTAATGCTTAAAACGGTTATGGGACAAACCGCAAGGTTTTGTGACCAATGACAAACCTACTACTGATATGAAGATATTTTATCCTCAAATACATTAATCATGCTCCTGGAAACAGGCACAGATTCATCACTTTCTTTCAACTTCAATTTATAGCCTTGCGCATTGCCCGACATGCTTTTTACCATTGTAAGGTTGACTAAATACGATCGATGTGTTTTACAGAATTGCCCAAATGGCAATAACTGATTTTCCAGTTCCTTAAATGTGATTCGCTTAAGGAGCTTTTTGCTTTCATTCAGAAGATAAATTTCTACATAGTTTTTTTCAGCTTTGGCAAAAAGGAAACAATCAAGGTCAAGGTAAAAGTCATCCGCCTTTAGTTGTGTATGAATAAAAAGACGGGTAGAATGTGTTAACTTAAAATCCTGATTTGGTGAAAAAGCAAGAGCCCTTGTATAATTATGTTTAAAAAGCCTGCTGAAATTGTAGGGTAAAAAAAGGGCTATAAATAAACTCCCTACAAGCAATGTATTCCTGATCTCCTCAAAAAAATACCTCCACGACCAATTGTAAGGATTATCATAGATAATATCACGGATAAGAAACTGACCAATCCCAATAAGAACGAGGGCTATAAAAAGTGATAGTATTTCTTCACGCATTTTCCACTTTTCTCCAATGTTTTGAATTTTGCCAATAGGCAAAAAGAACAAACCCAGAACAGCAGAAGATACCGCCCCATGTATAGTGCATATCCAAAAGAAGTTCATTCTGTGCTCAGCCTTGTTTACAATAAATGGCTCGAAGAGATAATTAAAAAATAATGAAGCCAGAAAGATTATAACCACAATAACAAGAAGGGACTTGCCTTCATAGTAAAAAGGGTAGGGTTGGGATAGAAATTTGGATAACCTGGCTCGCACAGGAAATATGTAATTTATGTATAAAGCTATGAGTATTTTTTGTTTCTTGCCGTTAACTTTTCAGGCTTGAGCTAAATTTATTACTTTCCTTAATTTACTGCTTTCAAAAGCCAGTTCAATTATTCGAATCGTTTCTAATGCAGATTCCGGAGTAATTTCAAGCGCTTTTCCTTCTGTAATAGCATTGTATACGTTATCAAAAAGGCCCATATAGTTTCCTCTTTCTGTCACAATCTTATCTCGTGAAGTAGTATTTAGAATTCCATAATTGTCTTCCTTATCTTGTCCCCATTCTGATGTTTTGGGCAACTTGCCTTCTCTTAGCAGTGCTTCCTGTGGATCAAGCCCGTATTTTACAAAACTGCCTTTGTTGCCATGTACAATGAACCGAGGGCCAGGCTCTTTTACCAATACACTTGATTTTAGTATTACTCTTAGTTTATGATAGAAAAGAAATAACGCAAAGGTATCATCCGTTTCACCCTCTTCTCTTACGATACGAATATCCGCAAACAAAGCCTTGGGTTTTCCAAAAAGAGCAATCGCCTGATCGATCAGATGAGGGCCAAGATCATATAACATTCCACTGCCAGGTTTTAACTGGCTACGCCAATTACTCCTGTCTAAGGCAGGTCGGTAGCGATCGAAATGAGATTCGAACTCTGCAACATCTCCCAGCTCATTGGAATTCAAAATTTTCTTAACCGTTAAAAAATCACCATCCCACCGTCTGTTATGAAAAACAGTTAGCACTTTGTCCTTTTCTTTCGACAGCACAATTAGTTCTTCAGCTTCATGACTGCTTATAGTAAAGGGCTTCTCAATAAGCACGTGTTTATTATGCTTAAGAGCCTGTTTGGCAAATTCAAAGTGTGTTTCATTAGGCGATGAAATAATAATTAGGTCAAGCGCTGGGTTTTGGAAGAGTTCCATTTCATGTTGAACAATCTCTACATTAGGATAAAGCTCCTTTATTTCCTGTTCACGACTAGACCTAATTGCAGCAAGATTGTACCCGGGGTTGCAATGAAGGAAAGGAGCTATGAAAGATTTGCCTGAAAGACCAAAACCTACTAAACCAACATTTACAATTTTCATTAACTATTTTGAAGTTCGATACGGTTAAGTTAAGGATTCTCAGCCTTTAAACTATCCTGCTTTATTAATTGGTCAATTACTCCCGGTATATCCAATGCGTCAATCTTTTTCACCACTATTTTCTTGTCCTTATCCAGAATATATACCGTTGGAGTTGACCTAATATCGTAGTAATAACGAAAATAAGTCTGGCTATTCAGATCGGCCAGGTTTATCCATTCCAGCCCATCCTTCTGTATAAAGTCTTTCCATTTCTTCTCATCGGTTGAAGTGCACACGCCAACAATTTCCACGCCTTTGGCAATAAGGTCTGCATAATGGGAATACAACTCAGGCGTTTTCTTCTTGCAATGACCGCAGTCTGGGTCGTAGAAATAGAGAACGGTATATTGGGCATCTATATCACGTATGTTTACTTCTGTACCAAGGGTATCCCAAAGCACTAATTCCGGGGCCGGATTACCAATAAAATTAGGTTTAATCATGGCAATCCGGCTTTTAAGCTTGTCAAGGGTTTCACCGGTAGTCCAATCATCGGCCATGCCTGTGAGGTAATATTTCTCCACAATGTGCACAAATACCTTATCAAAGTCTATGATCGGAGAGCGCTCATATTTGTTTACCAGGGTAATTAACAGGTAGCGAAATGTTTCTTTACTAGGCTTAGCCTCGTCTAAAAGAATGTCCACTTCTTTGATCACGGAATCCGATAATTGAACAACTACATTATCCAGATAATCATTGATTTTTGCATCCAGCAGAGGTGATCGTAATATTCCGGGATCGGTAATGTCAATGCCGTCCCAAAAATGATTTTTATAGTACGTGTACTTATACAGATCAGGGTCTTCCGTGCCTTCAGGAATATCCGGCACTTCAGGTGATTGCATTAAAAGAATAAGTTTGGCTAAAAGCGTTCCCTTGTATTCTTCTTTTAGCTCATTTTGAAATGCAACCACCTGTTTATTTAACACATCCATTTGTGCTTTAATCTCCTTTTTTTGTGCTTCTGTAGAGGTGCTGTCATACTGATCAAGAATAGGTTTGCTTTTGGTTTTCATATCCGCTGTAAACCGCTGGAGTTTATAAAAGCCTTCATTTAAGGAACTGTTTTTAATCTTCATTGACTGTACAAAATCGGGTGCCGTTGCCTCCAAAGAAAATTTTTGTTCTTCAATTAGAAATTCGAAATAATTATTGGGTGTATAGTAAAAATAAATACCCGGAGTAAGTTCTTTGGTTCCCTCGAAAAGCGCTTTTCCGTTTATCACCTTGGCTGTATCGTCCAGGTAACGCTGTGTGGCAAAATGATGACCGAGATAAGCCACCGTATCGGTTGAATTGTGAATGGTAGTTTTGATAGAATAGGTTTGCCCAAAAGCTATAAATGGGAATAGGATAAGAAAGAAAATCAGGTTGCGCATAATTCGTTCTAAAACTCCAAATCTAAATTGTTTTACAGCTACAGCAGGTGGTTTTTCTAAAAAAAGCCTTTGCTTTTTTGGGCGGCTTCTTCAGACAATTCAAGTGCTTTTTCCTTGCCCAGATATTTGTCGATGATGCCGTGTGCCAAATATAACAGAGGGGTAAGCACTATAGCTACCACAAACTTGTAAATGTAATTGATAATCCCGACCGCAACTACCTGTTTGAAAGACCATGGTGGATTGGCAAACAGGTAGAATGCAATAAACAACACCACAAAACTATCTACCAATTGAGATACCAGTGTGGAACCTGTTGCCCGTAGCCAAATCATTCGCTCGCCTGTAATTTTTCTCAGTTTCTGAAATACAAACACGTCCAAAAGTTGTCCAATTAAAAACGCTGTTAGTGAGCCAATAATTATGCCAAGCCCTTGCCGGAATATTCTTCCATAGGCAAAATTGATGTTGAAGGGATTACCATTAGGATCTGTATTATTAATATCAATCCAAAATTTTGCAGGAGGCAGGTGCGTGACCAAAGCAATTACAATAAAAACATAAATAATGAGGATGGCTGTAAAATAGCTGATACGTTTTACACCTTCCTTACCAAAGTACTCATTAATAATATCCGTTGTAATAAATACAATGGGCCAGATGATGGCTCCGGCAGTAAGGTTAAAGTCAAGCACAAAATCACTTAGAAGTGGGATTTGCGCAGCTGGCAAACCAAGGGAAGCTTCGCCTGAGAAAATCTTTACCCCAATTAATTCGGCTACTACTGCATTGGTAATAAATATGCCCCCCAGAACAAGGAACAGGTAGGTTTTCTTCTGGGAAAAGGAGTCTTTGGGCTTCATTGAGATTCAAACATAAGAATTTTATTTTTTTGGAGGGTTCACTCAACGCTTACAACAATGCGTTTTTCACTCCAGTGGAATCTCGAAAGTAGTACCTTCGGTTGCCAGGTAGCTTTCTTCAAATAATTTACGTGCTTCAATTTCAAAAGGAGCAAGGTCTTTGTATCGGGCCGAAAAATGGCCAAGGAGTAATTTTCCGGCTTTTGAATCTTTGGCAAGTTGGGCAGCCTGGCCAGCAGTGGCATGAAACGTATTGCTTGCCCTCAGTTCGTTTTCATCAAGAAAAGTTGCCTCATGGTAGAGCAGATCCACTCCCTTGAGCTGTTCCTTTAAATGAGGCAAATATTTTGTATCTGAACAATAGGCATACGAACGCCTTGAATGAGCGGGAACTGTCAGGTCACTGTTCTTAAACATTAATTTGCCGGTTCGGTCAAAAATATCTTCTCCTTTCTTGAGCCTGCCAATGTTTTCAAGCGAAAAATCTTCAGGAAGCTTGTCTTTATTTATCCGAACCGGGTGTTCTTTCTCTTTAAATAGAAAACCACTACATTCTATTCGATGCTCAAGCGGAATGGTGGACACGGTAATATTCTTGTCTTCGTAGATCTGTTCTTCCTTATTAGGTTCGTAAGGATAGAAGTTTACTTTGTAACGGAGTGTGGTGTCTGAGTACTTGAAATGCAATGTGATGATTTCTCTGAGACCTAACGGGCCATAGAGATGTAATGAAGCCGTTCGGCCCTGCAGGTGCATGGAAGAGAGCAAGCCTACAAGCCCAAGATAATGATCGCCATGAAGGTGGCTTATGAAAATGGCATTCAGCTTTTGGGCACTTAATTTATAGCGCTTCAGCTGGTTTTGGGTTCCTTCTCCGCAATCTATCAGGAACCGTTTGTTTTTTATTTGAAGATATTGAGCTGTATGATGCCTGCCGTAAGCAGGAATGGCCGAATTAGAACCAAGAATTGTTACCTTAAAGGGCAATCTATTCCTCCTCTCCCGAATCTTTTATTTCACTTTCCACTTCGTGCATAAAAACTGCATCTACCGCCTCTTCAACTGTAGGAAGGATATTCAAGACACCATCCAATTGCGATATTTTAATGAGTTTCATGGTATGTTCCGAAAGGGAAGCAAGAATAAAGATACCTCCATCCTGCTGAATGGTCCTGTTTCCAACCAACAGAGAACTTAATCCGGAAGAATCGGTATAGTTTACTTCAGAGAGGTCGAGAATAATATTTTTTACGCCTTCGGCATTGAGAGTAATTAACTCAGTTTTAAGGGCCGGAGCTAAAAGTGAATCCAGTTTGGGCTCATCTAATTTGAATATGCAATAGGTCTCTTGTTTATCTATAGTGTACTTCATCGTCTCAAGATTTAATAGTTCAGTGTTACCTGAAAATTCGGTAAAGTAAAATTATGAATTTGTTTCCAAAAAAGCACGGTTATTAACCATTTGAGTTAATCCAGCCATTAATGTTTTCTTCTATTCTCAACGAAATATTTTCGGTATCAGCCTTAGCAAAGTGATCACCGGTAAATGATTCGTACAGCTCAATATATCTATTAGATATTTGTTCTATTATTTCATTCGTCATTTCAGGGACTTTCTGGCCTTCCTGGCCCTGAAACCCTTCGGATATCAACCATTGACGAACAAACTCCTTGGAAAGTTGCTTTTGAGGTTCTCCTTTTTTTTGACGCTCCTCATATCCTTCTTTGTAAAAATATCTTGAGGAGTCTGGAGTGTGTATTTCATCAATGAGGTAGATTGCTCCATCCTTTTCCCCAAATTCATACTTGGTGTCCACCAGAATTAAACCTTGGCTGCCGGCCATCTCCGTGCCTTTCTCATAAAGGGCTTGTGTGTATTTTTCGAGCTGTTCGTATTCAGGTTCACTTACCAAACCCTGAGCTATTATGTCTTCACGGGAAATGTCCTGGTCATGCCCTTCTTTGGCTTTGGTAGTTGGGGTGATGATAGGTTCCGGAAGTTTATCGTTTTCTTTCAGTCCCTCCGGCAAAGGAACACCACAGATGCTTCTTTTACCTGAACGATACTCGCGCCAGGCATGTCCGGCAAGGTATCCTCTAATGACCATCTCTACAGGGTAGGCTTCACATTTTACACCAACGGAAACGTTAGGATCGGGTGTAGCCAGCAACCAGTTAGGGACAATGTTTTTGGTAGCCATCAGGTTTTTGGCAGCGATCTGGTTTAGCACCTGCCCTTTAAAAGGAATAGGCTTTGGGAGGACCACATCAAAGGCCGAAATACGGTCGCTTGCTACCATTACAAGGTAGTTTTCAAAGGAATAAACATCCCGTACCTTACCTCTGTAAAAGCCGGTTTGGCCAGGAAAATTAAACTCCGTGTTTTTAAGTGCGTTCATTACTGCAAATGTATTTCAATGCAGTTTTTAGTCAGAGCTATCCTGAACAATTTATTCTATTTTTTTTGATTCTACCAGCTCTCCGTTGTCATAAACTTCGGTAAGAATATGTTTACCCGTTGGAAGATAGGTGAGCCAGTTACCCACTTTTTTATTTCCGCCAAACTGACCTTTTTGCTGCAGGTTTCCATCAATATAAAAGTACTCAGCCGGGCCGTGTTTTTTACCTGATTTGTAGGTGATTGTGGCTTTCATTTTACCGTTTTCATAGTACACCTTTTCGGTGCCTACTTGTTTATTGCCTGTATAGGGCGTTTCCTGTTTTATCTTACCGCTTTCGTAATAATAGAAATGAGTGCCATTCTCCAGCCCGTTCACAAATGTGGAAACCTCTTTGGGCTGGCCATTATCGTACCACCACTTTTGCTCACCTTCAGGATTGCCATTTACCGTATATGTTTCCGAAGCAAGCTGACCATTGGGGTAGTATTCTTTTACCTCAGCATCTTTTTCATCATTGGCAAACCTCCCCTCCATTTTTACTTGGCCATCTTCATAATACTCAATGTTTTTTCCAATTTTAAAACCATTGGCATATTTGAATTTATGCTTCAGTTGTTTGTTGTCGTACCAGGCAAGGTTATCACCATTTAACTTTCCATTTAAGAATTCACCATCAATGGTCTTAACACCTTCAGCATTGTATGTCTCAAAATGACCGGTTCGCTTTCCCTGCTCATTAATGGCTTCGGTATCAAGCTGACCATTAGGGTGATAGGTTCTGAAGAAACCATTTAGCATACCGTCTTCGTAGTTTTCTTCGGTTTTAAGAATACCGGTTTCGTAATAGCTTTTAGTTAAACCATTTACCTTGCCATTGGAATACGATTGCTCTTTATTGATTTTCCCGTTTTCAAAATACTCTGTCACTTTACCATCGGGCTTGCCATCCTTAAACTGTGTTAATGATTTTAGTTTGCCGCTGGGAAAATATAGTTTCAAATCGCCTGTAAGCTCATTGTTGGAAAAGGTTCCTTCCTGTAGCAATTTGCCGTCTTCTGTATATACTTTAACAGGGCCTTCTTTTTTGCCAAGAGCAAAATTTAAGACTTGTTGAATTTTTCCGTTTTTATAATACGTTGTGAAGGTTCCTGTTTTATCCCCTTTTACAAATTGCCCCTCTGTTTCTTTTTTTCCATCGGGGTAATACTTTGTATAAGTGCCATCAATCATGGTGCTGTCCCCATATAGCACCGAGTATTCTTCCTTGATGTGCTGTTTTTCTTTATCGTAAAAAATGCGAACAGGTGTTGCAGTTTGAGCAAAGGCATTGATGGAAACCAATGATGTCAACAAAATAAAAAACGCTTTGAACATATAAATCAGGTTAAATGAAAAAGGTGGAGTAACAAATGTACCCCACCTTGTAACGTATCAAATATAGTTATCTTACATTTTTTCAATAACGATGGCAGAAGCGCCACCACCGCCATTGCAAATTCCGGCAGCGCCATACCGGCCACCTTTTTGATGAAGCACGGTATTTAACGTGGTAATAATTCTGGCGCCTGAGGCACCTAATGGGTGACCCAGGGAAACGGCTCCACCAAGCGTATTTACCTTTTCAGGATCCAGTCCCATTTCCTTATTATTGGCAATGGCCACTACAGAAAATGCTTCATTAATCTCGTAGAAATCTATGTCTTCCTTTTGTAATCCGGCATTGGCAATAGCTTTAGGAAGCGCCTTGGAAGGGGCGGTTGTAAACCAGATAGGGTCCTGGGCAGCATCGGCAAAGCCGGCAATTCGGGCGATTGGTTTTACCCCAAGTTCTTCTGCTTTTTCCTTGCTCATTAGTACAAGGGCAGAAGCTCCATCGTTTATGGTAGAAGCATTAGCAGCGGTTACAGTACCTTCTTTAGAGAACACTGGCCTCAAGCCAGGTATTTTTTCGAACTTTACGTTTTTATATTCTTCATCTTCTGAAACCACTACCGGATCGCCTCTGCGTTGTGGCACCTCCACCGGAACTATCTCATCTTTAAATGCTCCATTCTCCCATGAGTTTGCAGATCGTTTGTAGGAGTTGATAGCATATTCGTCTTGCTCTTCTCTTGAGATACTCATTTCCTTAGCAGTATTATCGGCACAGTTTCCCATAGGAAAATTATAATATGCTTCCCACAGGCCGTCTTTTACAAGACCGTCCAATAGTTCTCCATTACCATACTTATATCCATAGCGGGCTTTGGGTACATAGTAAGGAATATTCGACATGCTTTCCATGCCACCGGCAATCACTACATCGTTTAGGCCCAGCATAATGCCCTGTGCTCCTAACATCACCGATTTCATTCCGGAAGCACATACTTTATTTACCGTGGTACATGGCACATCATAACTAATGCCGGCTCCTACAGCAGCCTGACGGGCAGGAGCCTGGCCCAGGTTGGCTGAGACCACGTTGCCCATAAACACTTCATCCACTTCTTTTGGATCTACACCTGCTTTTTCCAAAGCACCTTTAATGGCGGCAGAGCCCAGTTGAACCGCTGTTAATGACGAAAGGCTTCCTCCAAAGCTACCTATGGGTGTTCGAACAGCAGATATAATATATACTTCTTTCATGTTTTTGAATGGTTTAATAAGCCCAATTGGGATTGGGAAATACTCGATTTATGTAAAAACAAATCTAGTTTATTGAGATCGGATACGGGTGGTAAAACCTGTTAATTTGATAATTGGTCATTACTGGGTATTGAAGAATTTGTTTCAAACTGTGATTGAGTGTAAATTGCTGATATTAATGGCATCAGGATGCGGCTTCTAAAAAAAATAACTCTCTGGTTTTTAGGTGTATTTTTTACGCTCGTTATCTTAATTTATGCCACTTTTTATTTCTTTCAGGATACCATTAAAGAAAAAATTGTTGCCGCAGTAAATACAGGTATCCATGGTCAAATAGAGGTGGGCAATGTTGGCCTTTCACTTTTTGCTAATTTTCCCCAGGCAGTTATTAAGCTCAACGATTTGCGGATGTATGAAAATAAGCCGGATAGTACAGAGTTAGTACCTGTTATGGGTATTGGAAGCCTGGGAGCAACCATTCATATGATTGATGCTATAAAAGGACAGTATAATATCCAGGAAGTATCGCTGAGTGGAGGTTCTATATATATAATTAATTATAAAGACAGCACGCTGAATATTCTTAATGCACTGGGTGAATCGGATGAAATTGACACAACAGCAGCAGAGGGAAAAATTTATGTTGACCTGGAAAAGATTTCTATCAGTAAGGTAAAAATGACCTATTGGGATCAACTGGCGGACCAGCTTGCCGTAAGCCATCTCAATTCTCTTCATTCCAAAATTTTACTGGAAGGAGATTCTTTATCAGGTATTGTAGATCTTGACTTTCAACTGGATTCAATGATGCAGGAAGGAAAAAGGTTATTGAAATCTCACAGCCTTATGCTTTCCACTTCCTTCGAATCAGATTTGGATAAGCCTTCTTTTAGAATTACCAATGGCGTTGTTAAGCTGGACCTGCTCGAAGCCAATCTTGAAGGTATATATAATCAGGCCGACAGTGGTTATGTGGATATGCACATATCCGCCAATCATAAAGACTTGTCGGAGCTCGCAAAAATGGATGTTTTGAACTCCGAATACTTGCCAGATGTGCGGAAAGGAAGCTTAGCAATTGATGCGCGCATAAAGGGAAAAACAGCAGGTAAGCTACCAGTGGTTGAAGCAGATGTGTCTTTAAAAGATATGGAGGTACATAATGCGTTTGGGAAAGTAATCGATAAGGCGAGCTTTAATGCCAAACTGTTCACAGGTATTCGGCAGGATATGCGAGATGGCAAAGCTACTTTCAATGATATGGAAATTTCCTTTGCTTCTGGCGGATACGTAAAAGGTGCGGCCACAATAGAGAATTTCGCCTATCCTAATTTCAGGATTAATTGGGAAGCCGTAGAATCTCTGGATGATCTCTATCGCATTTTCAGATTTTCTGATATAAAGCAAATGAGTGGGAGCATGCGCTCACAGGCAAATATTTCAGGTAAATTCAACCTTGAGTCCAATCAGTTGGTGAGCCCCAAAGGGGCTTTAACCGCAACTTTTAACAACTGCAATATTGTGCTCAAAGAAGCGGACTATAAGGTGGAAAACCTGAATGGAACGGTGTATGTAATGGATAACGATGCAGGTATTAATGGGCTTTCCTTACTTGCAAATGGGAGTGATATAGCCTTAAGTACACGCATTAATCAACTGGTGCCTTATGTGCTGGGCAAGCCGGCTCAATTGGAAGCTGTACTTTCCATGCAGTCGGGTAAGTTAAATACTTCCAGGCTACTTGCTTTTGATACCGCATTGGCTAACAGTACAAAATACAATATTGACAGCATGGATATAACGGCAACTGCTGACCTTTCTTCGCGTGCACTTGATAGTTACGAGCTGGTTCCATCGGGTAAGCTTGAAATCAAAAATCTAACTGCGCTGGTAGAGGGTATTCCTAGCCTGAGACAATTTACGGGCTCAATTGACATCAGCCCGGATACATTGTTGATAAAAAAATTAAAGGGTACAATTGGGAATAGCCCAATTGATTTGTCATTTGGTATAACCAACTATGCAACCTACCTAAATACCAAGGTAGAAAAGCCTATGGATATAACTATAGGCTTGCAATCGGATAAACTAATTGCAAAAGACGTATTTACAATTAACGATAAATTTTTATTGCCCGAAAGTTACATAAATGAGCAGATTGATAACTTCAAGGTAAATACCAGGCTTATTACGACCAATAAGGAACTACAAAAAACCGAATTAGTACCTGAATTTGAGTTTCAGGTGACTGGCCTGCAACTAAAAACCGTTTATGCCCCAGTTGAATTTAGAGATATTTCTGTGTTTGGACTCATCAAGGATAACAACGTGTATATTAATGGCCTGTTTGGTAAATTTGGCAGAAGCGATGTGTTCCTTAATGCTGAATTTGACAATGTATTGGCTACTAAAGACACTGTTAGTCGGCCATTAAAATCACGGGTAAGTTTTAACTCTGGTGTGCTCGATTTGAATGAGCTGGTTAAATTGGATGAAGCTACAACTGAAGTAACAGAAGTGGCCAGCGATACAACCATTGCAGCTAATCCTTTTGCAGACGATTTTCCGATTCTTGACCTGAACGTAAACATTGGAGAATTTTACTACTATGATGTCTCAATCAAGAACCTGTCAGGGATAATAAAGATTGAGGAAAATAACATCATTAAACTTAACCAGGTAACACTGCAGTCAGGTGAGTACGGTTCATTTGAAATAAACGGTAAACTGGATGCCTCCAGCCGTAAGGATGCAGTTTTAAGTTCGAATATCAAGGTATCGGATGTGGACCTGGGCAATCTGAATGTATCCTATGTTCAAAATGGGGAAAACGTGCGTATTGGCGATCATTTTAATGGCGTAGCCAATGGGGAAATTGTGGCCGATGTGCCTATTGACCAGAACTTTAACATTGATTTGGCAAGGGTAACAGGTAAAATCAAGGTCAAAATAAAGGATGGCGCCTTAATTAATTATGCTCCGCTTAAGGAGATGGGCAAGTACTTCAAAAACAAGGATTTGAACAATGTGCGATTCGATGAACTTAAAAACACAATGGTTTTTAACAGTGGCAAAATGCTGTTGCCATTTATGACTATAAGTACTACCATTGGCACCATTAATCTAATGGGTTTCCAGACCATGGACTACAACATGGCGTATGATATACAGGTGCCTATAAAATTAGTTGCTGGTGCAGCGCTAAATTCCCTGTTTGCAGCAAAAAAGGATGATGATAAAAAGGAAGACAAAATCAAGCAGGCTGGAGGCAAGTATGTAACAGTGCATATTTCAGGTAATATAGATAGTTACGACTTTAAATTGGGTAAGAAACATGTTCTTACCCCGCCTCCCGGGTTTGAAGTAGATTAGTGCTGATCCGCTCTTCTCCACCATTGCTGGCATGCAATGTACCCTGTCAGTGCCATAAGTATTAAAATAATAAAGCTACCGGAAGTAATATGTGAGGCTGCTTCGCCTCCTGTACCACTGTAGAGCCCGGGAAGAGCCCAGGGAAATAAATGGCCATAACCCACCGCAGCCACTATTTGGGCAAATACCAGTGTAAGTACAAGGAAGCCCAAAGGTGCCATGTAACCTTTTCCCCAAAGGGCAAAAAAGGAGATTGGAGAGCCTAAGGCAACGACCATTAGGGTTGTGACAATATAGATTGTCAGGTTAGGTATCAATATTTCCCATGTCAAACCAGTTAAACCCATAATCTTACCAATGATTAATCCTAATAGTAGGTTGCTAACCACAAGCGCTATACACCATAGAATGTATGTAAGAAACTTTGCGTTCAGGATGGTGCTTCTGGAAATAGGTAAAGCCAACAGGTCTTTTGAGGTCTTATCAGAGTACTCACGGCCAAACAGCCAGCTGGCTACAAAACCAAATATCATTACACCACCTACACCAACCACCTGTGAGAGAAGGATAAAGAAACCATCCCAATTCAGTTTAAAATCCATCATTTGGGCTTTTTGGCTTAGCATGCTCGAAGGATCCATATTTCCGGAGCCAAGTACGTAAAGAATGATACCACCCATTATAGGGCCAAGGGCAAAGGCAATAAATGAAACCCATACAAAAGGAGAATGTTTAAGCTTAATAAGTTCAGCCCTAAATGAGTAAAGGAGTGTCATGCGCTTTTTTGTTCAATGGTTCGTAGAAAAAAGGTCTCTAATTCTTCCTCGTAAGGATTGAGTTTGGTAAGACCAATGTGGCCATCCACAATAATTTTGGCTACTTTGTCCGGGGAAGCCAGGTCAAGACGTTCTGTTATTTCGAGTTCGCTGGCCGAGTTTATACGAGTTTTTATACTATGTTCATTCAACAGAGAGGCAGTCTTGGTATTGTCTTTTGTATCTAAGATTAGTTTACGTTTGAGTTGCCGGTGCAACAAATCGGCCTCCAGCTCTTTAATAAGGTTACCTTGATGGATAATACCAATGGTATGGGCCAGTTTGGAAATTTCACTTAATAAATGACTGCTGATGAGGATAGTGGTTCCTTGCCGGCTAAGCTCTTTGAGCAGGTTGCGAATCTCCACAATGCCCGAAGGGTCAAGACCGTTTACTGGCTCATCCAAAATCAAGAGCTCGGGGCTGTGCATCAAAGCTTTTGCAAGACCCAACCGTTGCAAATTGCCTAACGAAAGATGCTTTGATTGAACGTTTCTATACTTGTCTAATTGGAGGAGATCGACCACTTTTTCAATGGGTTGCTTGTTCTTCAAGCCATAGTATTTTGTAAAAAGGGTCAGGTATTCCATCACCGTAAGATTGGGGTAGGCGTAGGTTGATTCAATCATATAACCAATTTTGCCCCATAACCCTTTTTTGGCTTTGGCTACATTTTGTCCAAAAAGTGAAGCACTTCCATCACTTGGCTTAATCATTCCTAGCAACATACGCATGGTGGTGGTTTTACCGGCTCCATTAAGGCCAAGGAATCCATAGATAGTTCCTTTCGGGATGTCCAGGTTCAATTGGTTAACAGCTGCCATTTCACCGTATAGCTTGGTTAGCCCGCTGGTCTTAATTACTGACTCCATGTTTCTGAATTTCTACAAATTGTTGTGCAATGTCCATTAGCTCATGTTCAGGCATATCGTAAAGCTTACCTAATGTTTTGCTGTTTTTGCCAAAGTCCTGCTGAAACCTATGCTCAATGTAATTCATGAACGACATCACTGATTCAAACACTGACCAGGCAATGAGCTTAGCATCCATGTCGGTACGTAATTGTCCTTTCTTAATAAATTCATCTACAGTCATTTCCAAAATGTCCAACCCTTTTTGTTTGCTTATATACCGTATGTTGCCCAATTCCTCACTGTTACGTTCCTGCAATACATTGTAAAAGAAAATGCTGGCCAAAGGCTGAGTTTGGTCAAACCTAATTTTAGATTGAATATGCAACAGCATCAAATCAAAGAAATCTTCAGGCTCCTCTGTGATGTAGTTCTTGTCGTTCTCAATTCGCAGGTTAATGCAATGATCCAGTACATAAAAGAACAAACTTTGCTTGTTTTCGAAGTAGCGGTAAAAGCTGCCTTTGGCTAAGCCCAGCTTTTTTATAATGTTGGAAAGAGAGGCAGTGCCGTACTCATTCATGGCAAATTCTTCCAGGCTTGCCTGAATAATTTCCAGCTTGCGTTCTTCATTTAAGTTCTCAAATGTTTTTAAAGCGACCATACAGTAGCGACCGTATGGTCGCAAATATATATCATTCTTAATTAAAGTAATGAAAGGAGCGCGTAATTATTTTTTAGTAACTAATCTCTTTTTGAGTTTATACGTATATTGTGCAAGTATCTAAATTTGAAAGAGCTTCAGGCATATTGATTTTGATAGTTGAGCTGTACCTGAAAGACTTTTTAACTAAATGAAAGAACATTGAGGATGATGGATTTAACTAAAAGATTAATTGTTCTTTTTATTTTATTAGTTGCGTGCAAGGGCAATGAACCGGTAGACCCTACAAATGATCTGGAAGGATATTTTGAACAGGTATGGTCAGACTTTGATGAGACATATTCTTATTTCGAGCTAAAAGGTATTGATTGGGATTCAGTGTATGCTTTAAACCGTCCCAAGGTAGTGAATGGGCAAACTACCTCGAACGAGCTAGCTGACATCATTGGGGAAATGGTCGTTTCCTTGAAAGACTTGCATTTATATTTCAAAGCCGGGAATAATGTTTACAGGTTCCAAAACAGGGACCAGTTTGCAAGTAATTCACCAACTAATGCCCCCAATTATTTGTCTTCCACAGCTTTTAATACCAATACAGTACAATATGGAGATATCCAAAATTCAAACATTGCTTATTTGCAGATAAAAACCTTAAATAAGAATAGTGATTTTTCTCCCTTAGAGACTGTTTTATCTGAATTACCGGGTAAAGACGGATTGATTTTAGATTTGAGAGATAATGGTGGCGGGAGTGATGGCATAGCCAGAAACTTTGTAAACAGGCTCACCTTAGAAGAAAGGACGCATGAATTCTATCGATTTAGGAATGGACCAGGCAGAAATGACTTTGGAAGCTGGAAGGAAGCCAAAATAAAACCTGATAACCCAATTGATTTTGATAAGCCTATTGTGGTTCTAACGAATAGAGGTGTGGTTAGTTCAACTGAAAGTTTTGTTACCATGATGAGGGTATTACCCAATACTACATTTATAGGCGATACAACGAGAGGGTCAACCGGAAACCCTAAGCTGTTCACCTTGTCAAACGGGTGGGAATACAACATATCCAGATGGCAGGCAGTGACTCCGGAGTTTGAATACATTGAAGATAGAGGAATAGCACCTGATATCGCCATAAACAATACTGATGAAACCATGAGTGAAGGGAGGGACTTAATATTGGAAAAGGCTATTGAGTTGATGCAATAGGTTCTTAAGTTTTATCCTGATACAAAAAAATATCTTCCCAAATTCCAACCTTCCAAAATATCTTTAGTCTTTAGTGTAGAAATTAAATCGCCTGACATAAAAGAGAAGGACTTAATATCGAAATGCATTGACGGTGATGGCAATGCACAAAGGCAATTGTATCAACAATATGTAAAGGCTATGTACAACACGGCAATTCGTATAGTGGCAAATAGAGCAGATGCCGAAGATGTGATTCAGGAAAGCTTTGTGCAGGTATTTCGAAACTTGCATAGTTTTCATGGAGATGCTTCTCTGGGTTCCTGGATCAAGCGCATAACTATCAATTCAGCTATTAGCCATATTCGCAAGCACCGCAAGTTCCGATTGGTAGATGTAGATGACAATTTCGATTGGCCTGAACCCGAAGAGGAGGCAGTATATGCTCCTGTGGATATGGAATCGGTACACCACGCCATTAAACAATTACCGGATGGAGGGCGTGAGATTCTGAGCTTGTATTTGCTGGAAGGCTACCAGCACAAGGAAATAGCTCAGATACTGAATATAACGGAATCAACCTCAAAAACGCAGTACAGGCGAGCCAAGGGCCAATTGCAACAATTACTGGAACCGAAATTAAGCTGACATGAATCCATTTGAAAAACATATTCGTGATAACCGGAAGGAATTAGATGAGGTGGAAACACCTGATGCAGATGCGTTGTGGCAGGGCATTCAGAATAAACTTGCTGAGCGAGAACCCAGGCAAAAGGTCCGTCAATTGACTGTTAGCCACCAAAGATTATGGTGGACTGTTGGTGTGGCAGCTTCGCTGGCTTTTGTGCTTGGAATAGGATTAACCCTTTGGCAAACAGGTTCACAAACCTCATTTAACACAACTACGCCCTTAGCCTATATATCTGAGGACCTGGCTCCCATGGAGCAGGATTTCCAGCAAACCATTCAGGCGCAGTATGCGGCCATGAATATGGACAGTATTGATCAAAAGGATTATAAGGACATCTTTTTTGAGCTGCAACAACTGGAAAAAGAGCACAACGAATACATCAAGGATATTCCCGCTTTTAAAGACAAGGACCAACTGGTAAAGGTGTTGATCAAATACTACGAACTTAAGATTCGCATCTTAAAGCGGTTAAACAGGGAAATAGAAAGAAAAGAACATTATGAAAGGAAAGTATAACAACAAAACAAATAACTCGATGGAACAACATGGTCAAAAACTCAAAATAGCCTTTTACGGATTGTTTGCTTTTTTATGGGTAAGCATTCTAAGTATATCTTCCGTGTATGGCCAGGTAAACAAGGAAAAGAAGATCGACAAAACTTTTACAGGTAAGCATGTGTTGGAGGTAAATCATAAATACGGAGATATGGAAGTTAGGGCTTCAAGCGACAATTCTATTAAAGTGGATGTGCGTTTATCGATAGAGGCTAAAACAGAAGAAGATGCCCAAAAAGTGGCGGACAATTTTAAAATGGATTTTCAGGAGTCAGGTGAAAACCTGGCCATTACCACCAATTTTGAAACAAGTAACTGGAATACCAATAATGGGATTACAAGTATTGAATTTAAAGATGGATCAAAAGTGAGGGGTCTAAAGAATATAGAACTCTTTTTTACACTTTATGTACCCAGGTTGGAGCGGCTAAAGCTATCTAATAAGTACGATGATATCCGTATTTATGATGATCTGACTACTGACCTGAGTGTAGAACTTAATAGTGGGGTTTTTCAGGGGGAGAATATTAAGGGAAACGTGACACTGGATGGCAAGTACAGTAAAATGAAAATGAAAAATGCAAGTGGGAATATAAAAGTGAATTTGTATGATACGGATCTTGATATGGGCAATGCCCAAAAAGTAGATATAATTTCCAAATACTCCGGTGTTATACTGGGAGATATTGCAGGTATAACCCATGATTCATATGATGATAATGTAAAGGTTGGGGTTAATACAGGTGAGTTTACTCTCAAGACCAAATATTCAGAATATACAATTAATGGGGCTACAAAAGCGGATATTAACTCTTATGATGATGTGATAGATGTTGGTGATGTCAAGGGCGGATTGATGATTGAAACCAAGTATTCCAATTTAAAGGTTGGTACGTTTACCAATGCTACTATAAACTCCTATGATGATGATATTATTTTGGGAGGAGGGGAGAAGTCCAACCTAAAGGTGGAAAGCAAATATTCACAGTACAACATTAGTAAACTTGATCAACTGGAGTTTACAGGCTCCTATGATGATGAAATGAATATTAGTGAATTAGGAAGTTTTAAAGCTATAAGCAAGTATAGTGAGTTCACCATCGATCGCTTAGATAAATCATTGAGCCTGAGCTCGAATGATGATGACCTTAGTGTCGGGCAATTTGGACCAAAATTTACGGGCGCCACCTTAGATGGTAAATACAGCACATTTGACCTGAAACTGCCTTCAGGATTTAAGTATCAGTTGGAGGCTACAATGACATATGGAAAAATTGAGTATCCTCAGGATAATTTTGAATATCGTGTTCATATTGAGAAGGGAGACACCAGGGAAATTAAGGGCAAGATTAAAGGAGCAACCGACTCAAGCCCTAAGATAGTGATTACAGATGCCCATGATTGCCAGGTGTATTTGAGG
>JAGQYJ010000001.1:0-28700 GCA_020436145.1 Cyclobacteriaceae bacterium
AGTCTTTTTTTACAAAATCTTCCCGTCCATCCCCAAATACATAAGTTAAACCACTAATTGTTTCATCAGTGGCTCTCTCAAACCGAACGTTGGGAAGTTCGTTGGCAACAGGCATTGGAAATGTCATTTTAAAGTAGTCATCATGAATCTTATCCAGTTTGAGTTTAGGACCATCTGCTCTACGAATGAATAGTTGACCATCTTCTTCAAGAACTTGTCGTACTTTCCCGCCATACCATCCCACATATTCGCTGGCTAAAGGAGTTTTGGCTTGCGGAGTTTGAACACTTGACTTTTCAAACTTGATTAGGCCGTTTTTCCCATCTATCGTTACGATTACTTCACTTAAAAAACCAAAGCCCATGTTTACTACAGGGAACCCTTCTACAAGTTGTATTGTCGGATCATTGAAAACTATGTTTCCAATAGTAATATTACCGTCCAATTGAGCCTTCCATTTCTTGAACTCTGCGCCAGGGGTTCGAATAATTCCATCTTCTGTGGGATCTTCCTTAAATGACAGTTTGTCTTTCAAATCATATGGAATAGCAAAAAAACCAGGATTACCAGAATCAATGTGTGCTTCCAGTAAGCTTCCATCAATATCTACTTTGGTATTGATAATGCGCGGTTCTTGTGAAAACGAAATAACACTTTCATCATCAGGGTTTAAAGCTCCTTTGGTAAGGATCAATTTCGAACCCTGATAATCAATAGTCACTAAATAATCTGAAAAGATTGAGGGACTAATTATACCATCTACCGGAAGCATCTGTTTTAATGGCATTGTGTTCAAATATTTTTCAATCAAAAGGTCGGTGTTAACAAATGAAATACCAGAAGCCTCAACTCGCTTAGAAACCATTGTTGTCGAGCTTCCCGGAGTTCCCATTGGATCTTGGCCAATTACTTCCAACTTTAATTCATTTGCCAACCCTTCATCAATAATATTTGCGGAGGACCCGGTATCAAAAATAAAATTGTAAGGACCCTTTCCATTGATCTTTAATTTGATGACAGGCCTCTGAGAACTTAGATCGAGTGGTATTTGAATTACCTCTTTCTGTTCGGACTTATTACAATAGCAAGTGTTACTCATTAGTAGCAGTAACATTACCGCAACAAGTGCATGTCTTTTGAACGTTTCAAGCAGCATATTATATTTATTTAAAATTTGTCTTGATAAGATTTAGATAAGTTGTAAAGGCATCCATTGCTTCTTTTTCAGTACTACCTCTTCCAGGCATAATAAAGTACAGCCTGTACATACCATTGATCATGTTAGTAATTGTAATTGCAATGTGAAAAGCATCCAGTTCTTTTTTTATCTCCCCCATGGTTTGAGCATCTTTTGCAAGAGCTTCAATAGTGTTGATGAAATAATCCGTCATTTCAGCTTTTGATTCTTTTAATCTTGAAAGCTGCGAATATTCAATCTTAAACCATGTTATGTCAATAAAATCACGAAAGGATTCACTTCCAAAAAAATGTTTCACGATATGATCGACTGCCTTCTGGATTTTACTATAAGGCGATATCTCTTCTTCAAATATCGATGTCAACATGTGCGTCATATTTTCACGCTCTTTGTTGATAAGTTCATCCACAATATCAAGCTTGTCTTTAAAATGCCAATAAATTGCCCCTCGTGTAACATTTGCCTCAACAGCAATCTCTTCAAGTGTTGTCGCAATAAAACCCTTTTGTTTAAAAAGCTTAACAGCTTTGCTAACTATTATTTTTTTTGTTAACAGAGCTTCTTCTTTAGTTTTTCTCAATTTTGTTAAATTTAATATACATACGTTATGTATGTATAAAAGTTACATTTGTTTAAAATTTATCTTATGGCGATCGAAATAACATAAAATAAAAAAGGCGACCCATGCGAGTCGCCCTTTAGCACCTAATTAAACTATTCTCACTACTTTACATCAAAGCGGTCTGCATCCATCACTTTAGCCCAGGCAGCTACAAAGTCATTCGCAAACTTTTCATTGCTGTCATCCTGAGCATAAACTTCAGCATAGGCTCTTAATATCGAATTCGACCCAAAAACCAAATCCATACGTGTAGCGGACCATTTAACACTATTGGTCTTACGGTCGCGTATTTCGTACAAGCCGTTATCTACTGGTTTCCAGTAATTGGCCATGTCCGTTAAATTCACAAAGAAATCATTCGTTAAGGCTCCTTCCTTATCTGTGAAAACCCCATGCTTAGTACCACCATAGTTAGTGCCCATAACACGCATACCACCTACCAGGGCAGTCATTTCCGGGGCTGTTAAGCCCATTAGCTGTGTGCGATCCAACATAAGTTCTTCCGCACTTACCACATAGTCTTTCTTCAACCAGTTGCGATACCCATCTGCAATGGGCTCCAATGGTTCAAACGACTCTGTATCGGTCATGGCATCCGTAGCATCTCCTCTGCCAGGAGTAAATGGTACCTTAACATCGTATCCGGCTTTTTTTGCTGCCTGTTCCACACCCACATTACCTGCCAACACAATGGTATCTGCTACACTTATTCCAAATTCTTTGGCAATCGGCTCCAAAACAGATAAAACCTTAGCTAAACGCTTTGGTTCGTTTCCTTCCCAGTCTTTTTGAGGAGCCAGACGAATACGGGCGCCATTGGCCCCACCTCGCATATCTGAGCCACGGAACGTACGGGCACTATCCCATGCGGTAGATACCATATCTGAAACAGATAAGCCAGCTCCAGCAATTTTTGCTTTTACAGCATCAGCACTGTACTCTTTCTTTCCAGCAGGAATCGGATCCTGCCAGATCAGATCTTCAGCCGGTACATCTGGGCCAAAGTAGCGTGCTTTTGGTCCCATGTCTCTGTGCGTAAGTTTGAACCAGGCACGGCCAAATGCATCGGAGAATGCATCAAAATCGTCTTTAAATTTTAACGATATCTCTCTGTAAACAGGATCTTCTCTCATGGCCATGTCAGCATCTGTCATTGCCGGATTATGACGAATTGAAGCATCTTCTACGTCAACAGGCATATCCTCCTCTTTAATACTCACAGGTTCCCATTGATTGGCTCCAGCAGGGCTTTTTCTTAATTCCCACTCATGGTTAAACAACATTTCAAAGTAACCATTGTCCCATTTGGTCGGTTCCGAAGTCCAGGCTCCTTCCAAACCACTTGTAACTGAATACCTTCCAACTCCTGATTTATGCGGGTTTGCCCAGCCAAAACCTTGCTCTTCCACATCTGCCCCTTCAGGACTAGGCCCCAAAGCACCAGCATCTCCATTGCCGTGCATTTTCCCTACGGTATGACCACCAGCGGTCAACGCAACTGTTTCTTCATCATTCATGGCCATCCTTCGGAATGTTTCACGAACCTGCGCGCCTGTCTTGATTGGATCCGGGCTTCCATTTACTCCTTCGGGGTTTACATAGATCAACCCCATTTGTACAGCAGCCAATGGATTCTCCATGGTAGTTGGGTCATTCACATTTTCATACCGGTTGTCACTTGGGGCCAGCCATTCCTTTTCAGCTCCCCAATACGTATCTTTTTCTGGTCCCCAGATATCCTCCCTTCCAAAGGCAAAACCAAAAGTCTTCAGGCCCATGCTTTCATAGGCAATTGTGCCGGCCAGGATAATTAAATCGGCCCAGCTTACTTTGTTACCATACTTTTGCTTAATCGGCCAAAGCAGTCGCCTTGCCTTGTCCAGGCTTGCATTATCCGGCCAGGAATTTAATGGTGCAAAACGTTGGTTGCCTGTACCGGCTCCCCCGCGGCCGTCAGATATTCTGTACGAACCTGCAGCGTGCCAGGCCATTCGAATCATTAAACCACCATAATGTCCCCAGTCAGCCGGCCACCAGTCCTGGCTGTTGGTCATCATGTCATGCACATCTTTTTTCAACGCCTCTACATCCAGTTTTTTTAGCTCTTCCCGGTAATTAAAATCCTTACCTAATGGGTTTGTTTTGGTATCGTGCTGATGTAGGATATCCAAATTCAATGATTTGGGCCACCAATCCATTACACTGCTATGTGTTTCTGTATTAGCCCCATGCATGACCGGGCATTTACCTTGACCGTTTGAAGTATGTTCCATGATATAAGTAGTTTGAATTGTTTTATTTTCCTAAGTTAGGTCAATCGTATCGATAATTTTTATCTATATTTTTTATGTATTCATAGGTAATGCCTATAACATAAGCCTTGGTGCGGAATTCCTTCAATTTACAAAAAATCTTCTTGTTAAAAAAGCCGATGACTTGTTGATACACGCAGGTTATACCCAGGAAAAATCAATAAAATCACTAATTTTAATGTACGGTACCCTGCGTCAAATTATACAATGAAAAATATTCAGTTATTAATTAAATTTTCAATTTTTTCACTGCTGTTTATTCTTCTTTCCGGTTGCAGGCAGAGTGATGTTATTATTGAAAAGGACGCAACACAAAAACTAACAATCTTTTTCATTAATGACCAACATAGCAGGCTTGACAATTTTGCCAAAATCAAGCATATTGTAGATCAGGAGCGAGAAAAAACAAATGTTTTACTCGTATGCGCAGGGGATATTTTCTCGGGAAATCCGATAGTAGATCAGTATAGCCAAAAAGGGTATCCTATTATTGATGTAATGAATAAAACGGGATTTAATATTTCAGTACTTGGCAATCATGAATTTGATTATGGGGTACCTGTTTTAAAAGATAGAATGGAACAGGCGAATTTTGATTGGGTATGCGCTAATGTTTCAACCCTATCAAGCGGGCTTCCCCAACCAGCACCCTATCAAACATTAATTGTAGATGATATAAAAATTACCGTTTTGGGATTGATTGAAACCAATGGCAAGCCCGATGCCGTAATACCTTCAACGCACCCCTGGCGCGTAGCAGACCTTGCGTTTCAACGATTTTATGATGTGGCAGACCAATACCAAGATCTTAAAGCCCAGGAGAATGCAGATATCTATTTGGCGTTGACACACCTGGGTTCAGGATCAGACAATTGGTTGGCTGAGAATTTCCCTTTCTTTGATATCATTATTGGTGGGCACAGTCACGAATTGATCAATGCCAGCGTAAATAAAACGCTTATTCTTCAGGCCGGTTCCTACCTTTCTCATTTGGGTAAAGCAGAGCTTACTATTCAAAACAGGGAGATAGTGCAATCTAACGTAAACCTCATTGATCTGAGTACTTATAGTGAAGTAGATAATGAATTAATGCAGGTTATTGAAACGTATAATAATGCACCTGAATTTTATGAGGTTGTAGGACATGCCACCTCTGATTTGGATAGAACAGAATTAGGCTGCTTTTATACCACTGCATTAAAAGAGTATATGAATGTAGATGCTTCATTTCAGAATAGTGGTGGCATTAGAGTGGATATAAGCCAGGGGGATATTACTGCTTTTGATATTTACAGTATGGACCCATTTAATAATGGTAGTGTTGTTTTTACCATGTCGGTAGCTGAAATTAAAAACTTTTTTATGACTTCCGGCACCGGCTTGCACGTGTCTGGTATTTCTTTTGAAAAAACAGATACCGGACTAATTATTTATGATGAAAATGGGATTGAATTAAGCGAAGATACAAATCTCACTATAGGGTTGAATGATTATATACCTGCCGTGTACGATAGCTATTTTACCTATTCTGAAGCGGATATTAAAGAACTAACAACCGCGGAAACCATTATACAGTATTTAAAAACAAACAATAGCACCGTGGATTATGAAGGATGTGATCAGTACTTTTATTATTGATTACGCTTTTGGACTTCCCGAGTTATTGTTTAAAATAACAGACTTACCATATGAAATTTAAAAAACAACCCCTATTCTCCAACTTAGTTCTTATGCCATTTGTGCTTTGGGCTACCCTCGGATGTACTACTCAAAAAGATAATAATGAAGCTATAGAAACCCCTGTTCAGGTAGAAATGCAAACGGACTTGGGAACTATAATTGTTGAGCTTTCGGATAAAACCCCAAAGCATAGAGATAATTTTATCAAACTGGTAAAAGAAGGAAAATTCGACAGTTTGCTGTTTCATAGAGTAATTCAGGGATTTGTTATCCAAGGTGGCGACCCCGACAGTAAAAATGCTTTGCCAACCGATACGCTTGGAAATGGTGACCTGGACTATAGGGTACCTGCAGAATTTGATTCCTCTCTATATCACAAACGAGGGGCCTTGGGAGCAGCTCGTGACGGCAATCCGGAAAGGGCCTCTTCAGCAATGCAGTTTTATATTGTTCAGGGAAAAATTGCCAATGATAGCTTGCTGGAAGTAGCAGACAAACGCATAAATGGCATGTTGGCCCAAAATGCCTTTATAAATGCCTCTGAAAACAAGTCGCTTTACGATTCTTTGCAAAAAGCCATAGCTGAAGAAAACTGGGAGCTGTACGAGACTATAAATGATACAATTAAATCATTGGGGAAGGATTACACTAATTTTACTCGATATACTATTCCTGAGGCCCACCAAAAAGTTTATAGAACCATTGGAGGTATTCCTCATCTTGATCAAAACTATACGGTTTTCGGAGAAGTAGTTAGTGGAATTGATGTGGTGGATTCAATTGCCGCTGTACAAACCAGTGCATTAGACAGACCTGTTAAGGATATAAGAATTATATCCATGAGAATAGTACCGAATGAGTAATATGGTTGAGGCATGACTTTAAAAGAAATAGCAGAGGATTTTCTTCAACTAGCTGCCAAAGGAGACTCTAAAAAAGCTTTTCAATTATACACTAGTTCTAAGCTTACGCATCATAATGCCTACTTTGCGGCTGATCCTGAAACATTAATGCTGGCAATGGAGGAATCTGCAAAGGAAAACCCAGAAAGGACTTTTGAGATCCAAAGAACCCTTGTAGACAGGAATCTGGTCGCAACACACTCCTTTATCAAACAAAACCAGGAAGATAAAGGAATGGCACTTGTCCACATATTTCGTTTCGAAGGTGATAAAATAGTAGAAATGTGGGACATAGGCCAACCTGTGCCTACGGAAACGATAAATGAAAATGGAATGTTCTAGGATATGATTTGAGATGAAACGAATTCACCTTTTCGAGTTTGAAGACCTTGCCTGGTTTCCTGATTGGCTCAGACGTGCCTTAACACGACTTATTGTTGTAATGCATAAAGTCTTGAAGTCTGATGAGCAATTGACTGAATTATTGGCACCTCTGATTCGTGAAACGAAATCGGATAAAATAATTGATCTGTGTTCAGGAAGCGGTGGACCAATGCCAGATGTGGTTAAATCATTGAATAAGGATGGATTTGAAAACCTTAGTCTTACCTTAACAGATTTGTACCCAAATAAGAAGGTAGCTGAATCTATTAATGCGCTTGAAAACAATATTACCTATAAAACTGAACCTGTAGATGCTGCTAATCCTTCTAATTCGCTAGTAGGTTTGAGGACAATGATCAGTAGCTTCCATCATATGAAACCGGAAATAGCAAAGCAAATCCTAATCTCTGCATTTCAGTCCAGGCAACCCATTTGCATATTCGAAATAAGTGATAACAGCTATCCTAAGTTTTTATGGTGGGCAACCATACCTATAAATATACTTACATGCCTGATCGTGACTCCAATGGTTCGGCCAATGACCTGGCAACAACTGATTTTTACATACCTTATTCCAATCATTCCATTATTCTTTGCCTGGGATGGTGCCGTTTCCAATGCCAGAACCTATACCATAAAAGATTTGGACATCTTGTTGGAAGATCTGCGGTCATCAGATTATCATTGGGAATCAGGAACAATTAAGGGAAGAGGTAATAAACTATATCTTTTAGGAAAACCAGTCTAATCATAACATAACTACTATGAAAATTTTCAAACCCATTTTTTTACCTATCCTTCTGGCTACCATCTGGATAAGTATTTCTGAGTTTGCTAGAAACGAACTTATCTTAAAATCATACTGGACAGATCACTATGAAGGCATGGGGCTTGTATTCCCATCAGAACCAATTAATGGAGCCATCTGGGGGGTGTGGTCCCTATTATTTGCAGTATCCATCTATCTGATTTCCAGAAAATTTGGTTTGGGTCAAACTACATTGATTTCCTGGTTGGTCGGCTTTGTACTTATGTGGGTGGTTACCGGCAATATGGGAGTTTTGCCTTTTGGAATTCTATATTTTGCAGTACCACTTAGTGTACTTGAAGCCTTTCTGGCTTCCTGGATTATTGTAAAGCTTAGCGGCCCAAAAGAGAGTTAAAGAGTTGTCGAATTCCACGGATTTACCTGTTGTACATCAAACAGGAATCTGATTAAATCCAATTAATACATCATACCTTTATTGTAGAAACTAAAGGTTTCGAAGAGGTAAAGTGTATCCATTTTACCAGACAAAAACCGCAACCTGAAGTGGAATTAGGCTGAACGTTTAAACTAAACATAGTACTATGAAAAAACTATCAGCACTGCTCATTATTATTTTATTGGCATTTGTATGGTCTTGTGGAGGTGGTTCCGAAACAAAAAAGGAAACTGCTGTTGATACAAGTAAAAAAACAGAGAAATCCTATGATTTAAAGACCAAAGAAGGAATACTTATGAAAATCAAGGATTTTAACATTAGTATCCCTGAAGAATTGAAATTTGTGGAAGTTAAGAGGAAAGAAAATGGTTATGTGGCCGTATTTGAAGCAGCTGAATTGAACGATGCAACTGTTGAGAAACTTCAAAACTGGTTTAACAGGGAAGTTGAGGAATTGACAAATGAAGGATGGAGACCCCGCCCCATAAGTGAAAATGATGAAATGTTTGGTTCCATAATTAACCAGGTTCTTTTTTATAAAAGCCGTACTGGGAGTACCCTTCAGGATGCCATTGACTTTTCAACGAAGTTCGATACTAAAGAAAAAAACTACCAGGCTTATATCTTGATTGGCAAAGTTTAAAAGTTTCAGACATGCTGTGATACTGGTTGGAAACAAATGGATAACTTATGCACTTCTTATAGTTATCGTTTTAGGTACGGTCTCGTGTCATTCTGATTACCTGACTATTGACTATAAAACGCATCCGGGAGCTGTTTGGAATAAAGACAGCACCTATGTTGCTTTTGTCGCGTCCACATTAGCCTACCGAAGCGCCATAGGTATTTCCAGGTTCCCTGATGGTGGAACACCCAAATATTTAGTGGGCAAAATGGGGCTGTACATTTATGACCTCTCATCCGGGAAGTTATCACAAATAGCTTCATTTGATGATCTTGCCAAATGCCTGGGCTCTACCCCTACACTTTGGCACTTTGATATTGCCATGGCAGATACAGCAATATTCTATCATGCTAGACCTGTTACAAGCTGGGAATATTATGCAGAACACTCAACAAGCATTGATACAGTTGTATTATTTGATCTTAGAGATAAGTACAATAAAAGTATCATGTACACATTTGATGACATTGTATCAACTGATGCTATTGTTGACTATAAACATCAGCCTAAACTCGGCCTAACTCTGCTGAATAAAATGCTTAAAACCGTACCGTTGGCTGAGTGGGGACTTAATGTAAAAGAAATATATCCTAAGTCTGACAGTGAATACATTGAGGAAACCATTTACTTATTCAATAATTCAGCAACAACAAGAAGGGCGGTGGTGGAGCAGATTATTGCCAATAAGGGTCCAATGGAAATCGAGCGTATACTTCAAAAAATGGAAGATTATAAAAATTCGCTAAGTGGAGTTGAAAAAAAGGAATACGAAATATACTCAAAGGAGACATATGAGCAAATCAAGTCGTTGCTATAGGTTAATTTGGATGCTTTGCCTAATGGTCCCTGTGTATTCACTTGCACAGAATAACCTGGACTGGAAAGAGATCGAATTAATTGATACACTTTCCTATACAAGCTTTGGGGTTAACAAATTAGAAAACCCTCATTATCCTCCATCACAACTATTTGATGGCAACTTCAAAACCTGCTGGGTAAGTAAATTAAAGAATGGAAATCCAGTTCCGAGCCTCTTCGTAAAAATGCCTGACAATACCAAAACTGTCAATATTTTTGCAGGGTATGGTAAAACTCATGACCTCTATTACCAGAACTCTCAACCAAAGACCATTAAATTATCTATTTGGGGCGCCATAAATCCTGATGGCTTTGTGTCCGAGGTAGGAGCTCTTTATAAATCAGTAAAATATCCCGAAGACACTTTAGTTCATGTTATTGATACGTTCGACATCCAATCGATAAACCTATCTGCATGGCAAACCGGCCTGGCCAATTTTAAAAATGATGTTCTCGAGGCTTACAACTCTACTTTTAAAATGCCAATGGCTGAGTTCTGCTATATTTTACAGCTCGAAATTCTTGATGAATGGCCAGGAACAAAATACGGAGATATTTGTATTTCCGAACTATTTTTTGGTGACCGATTGATTGAGCCGGAACCAACTATTTCAGTGGATTCCATTTATTTTAATAAAGAGGAAAACACATTAATGGCCGGCTTAAAAAATAAAGGCAGCATCGTTTTATATATGGATATTAATGCCATAATTCAGCTGGGAGAGATATCAGAAAACAGGAAATGGGTAATTCTTTTATCTATGCCACCAAAATTCGAGGGGCGTTCGGAAACAACTTACTTGCTTCTTAATCTTTCAAATGGTGAAATGGTCAATCACAAGTTGCAAACGTATTCTCAAGATTACATCTACGGATCTCCAATATATTTTGAGGAAACGGACCATGTCTTATACTTAGTGTACGAAACGCTCGAAGATGGTCTAAGAAAAATAGAATTGGTCGATTAGGCCCTCACCAACTCCAGAATGGTAACTTCGGGCAGAATACCTACCCTGCCCGGATAACCAATAAATCCGAAACCACGATTTACATAAATCTGCTGATCCCCTTTTTTGTAAAGGTCGGCCCATTGCTCATACATATACTGCGATGGAGACCAACGGAAATTACCAATTTCCACACCAAACTGGAAACCATGCGTGTGGCCGGAAAGCGTTAAATCAATATCAGGGTGGTTGGGCCTTACTTGTGCATCCCAGTGGCTTGGGTCATGCGAAAGGAGGATTTTTGTTTCCGCCTCTTCTGTTCCTGCATATGCTTTTTCCAGATCACCATATTTAGCGAAACGGCCTTTTCCCCAGTTTTCAACTCCCAGTAAGGCAATACGCTCACCATCTACTTCTATAAACCTATTCTCATTGCGAAGCAGGTCCCAGCCCATTTCCTTATGTACCTGCACAAGGTCATCCAAATTCTTCTTCTTAGCCTGTGGAGATGACCATTGCCGGTAATCGCCATAATCGTGATTTCCCAATGTAGAATAAGCCCCTAATGGAGCTGAGAGTTTTGCGAAAACGTCTTTGTAATCTTTTACCTCAGGGGTCTCGCTGTTAACCAGATCCCCTGTAAACACAAACAGGTCAGGCTTTTCATTTAGCATAAGATCCACCCCACCCATAACTGCTTGTTTATTATAAAAGCTGCCAGAGTGAATGTCAGAAAGCTGGCCGATCCGAATGCCATCAAATGCCTTGGGCAGGTTTGGTATAACAATTTTTTTTCTTCTGACCCTGTAATCATAAGCACCTGAGACAATACCAAAACCCAGAGTTGCCACTGGTAGTGCAATAGCACCAATAGAAGCCTTAGCCAAAAACTCTGACCGGGAAATAGGCTTGCCAGGCAATGGTTCTTTTGCAGATTTTGCTTTTGCTTTTTTGGCTATCCATTTCCACAGACGAATACCATCATCAATAAACAAAAACAGAACTGCAAAAATCTTAGATAGGTAATCTATAAAGATAAATACAATGGTATAGCGCTGTATCTCCGGGTTTATGAATTGAGGTCCAAAAAACTTCCACTGCAATAAACTCAAGGCAATGGCTATGGTTAGCAACCAATACGCTCCCCATACAATTTTTTTATGCTTCCATTTTTTTGTCAGCACTTTTACTGCCTGGAATACATACCAGTCAATAAGGAAAATAAGTACAAGAACTATAAAAACCATGTAAAAATTACGTCACTCCTTCAGGGGCAGAATCCCAAATATAATTAGCTCTGGATAATTCCGAACCCTGAAAGAATGACGTTTATGTTATTTTAACTTAAGCAACTGCTTCAGCCTTTCCATTTTCCCTTTCCTCTTTCTTATCAGCGAACCAGTACATCACCTTATCGAAGAAAAGATACATTACAGGAACAATAACAAGGGTAAGGAATGTAGCAAACGTAAGACCAAATATTATCGTCCACGACATTGGGCCCCAGAATATCACGCTATCGCCTCCCAAAAAGAAATCAGGATTATAATCCTGGAAGAACTGAATAAAGTCAATGTTCATTCCGGTTGCCAATGGAATCAACCCCAGAATTGTAGTAATTGCGGTTAGCAGCACAGGACGCAACCTGGTTTTACCTGCCATTATAATGGATTCCACAATTTCACTCATTGGCAATCGCTGGCCTACTCCAAGCTCTTCTCTCTTGCGTTTCCTTGTTAGCTCAATAAAGTCAATAAGTACAATTGCATTATTAACAACAATTCCTGCCAATGATATAATACCAATCATAGTCATCATAATGATGAAGTCCATGTGGAAGGTAACAAGCCCCATAAACACACCAATGGTACTGAACAACACGGAAGTCATAATAATTACAGGTGCCGTAATTTTATTAAACTGACCAACTATAATCAGGAAAATAAGAAATACAGCTACCATAAGCGCTTCACTTAAGAAAGCCATTTCTTCGGATTGTTTCTCCTGCTCTCCACCAAATTTATATTCGTATCCTTTTGGCATTTCAAAATCCTGAAGTGCTGCCTTAATTTGATTGTTCACCTCGGTGGCATTATAGCCTCCTTCCACGTTTGAAGAAATGGTAATCATTCGTTTAAGATCCTTTCTTCGAATGGAACCAAATGTGCTGCTTAGCTTTTCAGTAGCTAAAGAAGATATGGGCACTTGGTGCATTTTACCAGAAGTTTGATCACGAAATGTGATATTCTTATTCACAAGGGCATCCACATCGTAGCGGTACTTGTCATTCAACCGCAACTGGATTTCATAATCGTCTTCCCCTTTTTTGTATTTGGAAATTTCCTTTCCGAAAATAGCCGTACGTAACTCGTTGGCAATAGTAAAGGTGGAAACACCAAACCTCCTGGCTTTATCTCTGTCAATGTTTACAATAAGCTCGGGCTTCCCGGTTTCAAGATCTGTTTTCAGTTTTTCAATTCCGTCAATACCGGACTCATTGATAAACTGTTTCATTCGATCTGTAACATCAGTAAGCGTTGCATAATCATCACCTGTTACTTCTATACTGATTGGCTTACCAACGGGTGGTCCTGCTGCATCTTTATCAACTGTAATGGTCACGCCAGGGTATCCTTTCATTGCGTCACGTAACTCCTCCATCACATCACTGGTTTTTATACCCATTCTGTCCTTCATTTCAACAAAGTTGATAGTAATACGTGACTTGTTAGGAGTATCACCCTGGCCTATAGATGCAGGATCGTTAGGATCAGAAGCGCCCTGACCAACATTGGTTATAACCGATTCAACAATATCATGATAAGGTTGAATAAGCTTTTCTACCTTGTTTTCTATTTCCAGTGTGAAACCATTTGTTTTTTCAATGTCAGTACCAATAGGGAACTCAACAAAAACATTTATGTATTTGGGCTCATTAATAGGAAAGAAAATAACCTTTGGTGCAAATGCCCCCAGCATGATGATGGAAAGAAAGAGTAAGCCAACTGTTCCGAAAAAGAAAAGATAGCTCTTCCTGAGTGCCAGCCTCACGGTTCTTTCATACAGTACTTCCAACCAGGGAAGGAAAGAATCCTGAAATTTCCTGGACATTGGGGTTAATACGTATATGTTGGTAATAAGCATTAACGCATATGTAAGTACAAGATTTCCGAACACATTTATTTTAGCTACCAAAAGCAATACTCCGATTACGGTTAGAATAAGGAAATTTCGAATTACTTTCCGATTGTCTATTTTCTTGCGATCATCTACTCTCATAAAGAGTTTAATAAAGGCAGGGTTGATAACCAATGCTACAAACAATGATGAACCCAGGGTGATTATAAGGGTGTACGGCAAGTACTTCATAAAATCACCCATAATACCAGGCCAGAAGGCCAAAGGTAAAAATGCCGCTAAGGTGGTAGCTGTGGATGAAATAATTGGCAACGCAACCTCACCTACCCCCATTCGTGTAGCCTGAATCGGGCTATAGCCCTGTTCCATTAATCGGTACACATTTTCAACTACCACAATGCCGTTATCTACCAGCATACCCAGCGCCATGATGAGACCGAAGAGCACCATCATATTAATATTTATGCCCATTAGTCCAAGGATCAGAAACGACATAAACATGGAAAGAGGGATGGCCATACCCACAAAAAGTGCATTTCGAGTGCCGAGGAAAAACAACAACACGGTAACCACAAGTATCACCCCAAAAACAATACTATTTTCCAGGTTGGAAACCATTTCCTTTGTTTGCTGCGACTGGTCGTTGGTTACAATCACCTCCAAATCTTTGGGGAAATAATCGCTTTCTGCCTTTTCAAGTATCTTTCCAATCTTTTCCGTTGCAATCAACAGGTTTTCTCCACTTCTCTTAACCACATCTACCATTACCACAGGCTTGGAATTTAACCTTGCAAAATTGGCCTTGTCTTTATAATCAAACTGAACGGTAGCAATATCCTTCAGATAAACTATGTTTCCCTCTTCATGCTTAACTACTATATTCAACAGCTCTTCCGGTTCTTTAAATTCTCCGTCAATTCGTACTGAACGTTCTACACCATCAGATTTATAGTTTCCGCTTGACATAGTAACGTTTTCAGAAGAAACGGCATTTTCAATATCTCCGAAATTAATATGCATGGCTTCCATTTTAAATGGGTCCGCTTTGATTTTTACCTCCTTCTCATCCACACCCCGAATCTCCGCTTTTGATATTTCGGACAATTTCTCAATCTCATCCTCCAGGTATTCAGCATATTCTTTCAACTGGTCAACCGAATAGTTACCCGAAAGGTTAATATTAAGAATTGGGAATTCATTCACATCAATCTCAAAAATGTTCGGATCACGATCCAGATCAGTTGGAAGCTCAGGCTTGGCCTTATCCACTGCATCTTTAACTTTAGTAAGTGCATCCTCCACATCGGTATTGGTAGTAAATTCAACCACTATGGTAGAGTAATCCTGAATGGAGGTTGATTGGATATTATCAACAGTTGAAATTGTGTTCAACTCCTTTTCTATGGGCCGGGTAATAAGGTTTTCAATATCCTTAGGAGAGTTACCCGGATAGGTTGTTCCAATGTAAATCTTAGGTATTTTAATTTCCGGGAAATTCTCTTTAGGCAAGGCTATATAAGTGCCCACACCCATGATTACTATTATGAATGTCAGGAATAAAACCGTGGTTGTATTGTTAACTGCCCACGTAGTCAGTTTAAACTCCTTATCTATTTTTCTCTGGTTTTCCATAATTCTAAAGTGTTCTGACCGGCTTATTCAACAACTTTTACCTGGGCGCCATTAGCGATATCATAAATACCTTTTTCAATAACAACGTCTCCTTGTTTCAACCCACTTAAAACTTCTGTTTTTGTACCAGATGTTATACCAAGGGTAATATCGGCTCTCATGGCCACATCTTTGTTATCAGATTTTTTAAGTAAATAGACGAAAGCGCCTTTGCTGTCGGTAAAAATCAAATTGGTAGGTATCGCAAGTGCATCATTGCTGCTATAATCCGCAAGGCTGAGAACCGCTATCATATTGGGCTTTATATGTCCGTTGGAAGGAATTTGCACCTCAAGTTCAAAAGTTCTGTTATTAGGCTCTATTACCTGCCCAACAGCAGAAACTTTTGAAGTTACCTCCCTTTCAATGGAAGGGAAATAAACCTCTACCTTTTGACCTTGTCTGAATTTACCTATGTACGACTCAGAAACATCCGCTTTAATGTACATGTTCTCCAGGCTAACCAACCGGATTATAGGTTGACCGGGCTGTACCATTTCTCCTACCCGAACATTCACCAAATCAATGGCACCTGAAAAAGGAGCTTTAATAATTGTTTTGTCCAACTGCGATTGGGTGGTTGCCAACTTGCGCTCCAGCGATTCCTTCCTGTTTTTGGCTTCGAGGTATTGAACCTCAGTACCAATGTTCTTGTCCCAAAGTTTCTTTTGGCGCTCATACATGGTATTGGCCAGATCAAGAGAGGTTCTTAGCTCTGCAATTGAGTTTTTCAAAACTTCAGAATCCTGAATAGCCAGCACCTGCCCTTTTTTTACATTATCACCTTCTTTCACCTTAACTTCAGTTACCTGACCAGGTGATTCCGGAGAAAGTGTAATATTACCTCTTGACTGAACACTACCACGAACATCAATTGTATGCTCGAAAACCTCTTGTTTTAACACAAAAGTAGTAACCAACGAAAGGTTATCACTTTCCTGGATCAAGCCTGCTTCCTGCAGCTCCATTTTAAGTTCGTGAACCTTGGCTTTTTGGGCTTCGAGTTCCGATTTGGCCGTTTCATACTCAGCCAGCTTTTTATCGTTATCTGTCTCAGGTGCACATGCAGTAAACGCAAGTGCCAAAAACAATGTAATGTATCCTAACTTTTGCATAATAGAAATGAGTTGTTATCTCGTTTATAATAGTTTTCCAATAGATTTCTTATAATCAACTTTTGCAAGCAACGCACTGTAAAGCGCCACAAAATAGTTGGTCTGGGCTGCTTTAAAATCGGCATCCGCATTGATCACCTCCAGGTTGGAGCCCAATCCCTCCTGGTATTTTTCCTTTGTAACATTATAGACCTCTTCAGAAATCTCCATGTTCTCCTGCTGAGATCTAAGGTTTGCCAAAGCATTGTCTAGGTTAACCTTAGCATCCTGAACTTCCAGATCCATACTTCGTTCCATCAAATCCTTGTTTTGATCGATTTGCTGAAGTGCAAGTTTCTTCTGTTGATTGACATAATGTTTTTGAAGCCCGTCAAAAATGGGAATGCTCATTCTCAAACCAACAAATCCAAACTCATACCATTCGTTTGTAATATCGAAGATATTTGACGCAACACCGGTACCCAAATTAGCTCCAACTGTGGCATACAAGTCCAGTTTGGGAAGATAACGTGAGTTATTAAGCTTTTTATCAAGTAAGGCAAGCTGCTGGTTTGTCTGGAGAATGGAGTATTCAATTCTGTCCACATATTGAAATTCAGACTCCGGTTCTTCAGCAAACATGTCGGCATTTAGCTCATCCGTTAACACCAGTGAATCACTGGCTGTAAGCCCGAGTAATATGCTAAGGTTTGCCCGGGTTATTTTCAGCATCTTTTCACTGTTCTCCTTTTCAACCTTAATGTTATTGAATTGCACTTTACTTCTGCTTACATCAATTTTTTCAGCAAAACCGCTATTAAACATCTCTGTTGTTTCACGAAGCAGAGTGTCGAGCCTCCCATAATTCTTATTGAGGAGCTCAAATCGATATTCAGAAACTAAAACTGCATAATATGCCTTTGAAACTGCCTCTGCAATATCAATTTTAGCCTTCTCCAGCTCCTTTCCGGTAAGTTCTTTATATGTTTTTGCTGCATCAAGCCCTACAAAGAACGACCCGTCAAAAATCATCTGGTTTAATGAAATAGTTGCGCTCCCTGAGTACTTGGTTCCAAATTGAGCCGGAAAAACCTCCGGATCCGGTAAGGGCTTAACTGGTATAACCCCTTCCTGGAACAGCACCCCATAAACGGATGGCGAGATAAAATCCGGAAGAAATGAAGTTGGTAACTCAAAATTATCCGATATATCAATACTTCCGCTTACCTGGGGCATGCCCGTAGCTATATTTTCTGAGACTTTTCCTTTTGCAATTTCAACTCCCAACTGCGCATTAACAACCGTAGGGTTATGCTCCATTGCATAGTCAATAGCTTCATCAAGCGACATCTGTTTTACTTCCTGTGCATTGGTTGCCAGCACAAAAAGTAGCATTATTAAAGTGATAACAAATTGTTTATACATACCTAATACCTAATTTTCCTGTTTGTATAGTTTATATATTTCGTGACCCTTAGGGGTTAGTAATCCATATACATAATGATCGAACATTTCCATCTGAACCTGTGTAAAGTCAAATTTATCTTTAGGGAATACGCTCGGGTCAAATGACATATGAATTTGCTCAACCCTTAGCAACGCCAGAATCTCCACATTGATCTCATTTCGAAAATATCCCTCCTTTATTCCCCTCTCCAGGTTATCCTTTACACTTTCGTAAACAGTCTTACGTTCATATTCCACAAACACATTCCATGCTGATGGATAAAACTTCTTCAGGTCAAAAACCAAAGAAGGATTTAGTTCACCAAAATGCTTACGCACACATCTTGAAATTAAATGCAATTCTTCAATTGCATTTGTAGCGTCCTTAGTCGCATCATCATATTCATCCTGCCGTATGCGGATGTATTCAGCTGTTGCTTTTTCTACCAGGTCTGTCTTGTCATTAAAATATTGGTACAATGTCTTTTTAGACATTCCCAATTGCCTGGCTATATCATCCATCGACACACTTCTAACCCCATAGGTCATAAACATGTCTCCTACCTCTTTAAGTATCTTCTTCTCCATAGCACCGAAAAATCGGTGGCAAAACTACGGAAACTTTTAACATAACAAAAGTTTCCGTAGTTTATTTTTGTGTTAACTGATTGTTATTCTTCCGGATGTCTACACCAGCGGTTCTTAAACTTCTCGCGCATAGCAGCCCGCTCTTCTTCAGACATATTAGACCAACGTTCTTTAAATTTATGCCCCCAATAGTGTCTTCCGTAATGCTTTGCATGGCCTTTAAACCCTACTAAAAGCTTAACAAGAAGCATTAGAAGCAATGCATTTGTATAGGTGAGTTGTTGCCAACCTGTTAGTTCCGGAACAAACATGTTCCATAGTTGCATTACAACCCATCCCATAAGGGCAATAAAAATTGCGAACAGCAACAGGAACTTAACTCCTTTTAAAAACCAATATCCTCTTCTCATCGTCTTAAATTTCTTCGTATAATTTTATCAATCTCTTTCTTAAATATTGAATTGCATACCGTTTGCGTGACAGCAATGTATTAATAGAATCACCTGTACGTTCTTCCATATCTTTGAAGCTCAGGCCTTCCAGTTCATGCCAAACAAACACGTCACGTTGTGCCTTGGGTAATTCTCCAAGCACCTCTTCTATAGATTCCCAGATAAGTTCACGCGTGTACACATCATCGGGGTCTCCTTCGCCATCTTGCAAGATTTCTGAAAGAAGCATGGGCTCAGCATCCTCACTTTGACCTGGCCTTTCAATGGCACTAAAGTTATCAGGCTTCTTTTTCCGGTATAAATCCACAATTTTATTGCGGGCCACCCGAAACATCCAGGCAGTTACTTTCTCAATAGACTCAATTGTCTGGTATCCCTGCCAAAGCTGAATGAAAACATCCTGGAGGATATCTTCTGCATCATCCTGATTTGATACCCTTGATCGGATAAAGTTTAGTAACCTGTTGCTTTCTTTAGCAACAGCATTTTCAACTACCTGCCTTTTTTCAATGGCCATTTCCGCTGTTAAATTCCATGCATCCATCACTACTGATGTCGTGCGATGATACATTATATTTTAACAAAGGTGTAAAATCTTGATTAAGTAGGTATTGTAATTAGAAAAATAACACTGACACCTACTTTTAAAGTTCATATGCATCCATTTTATACCTTTATACCTAAATGGAATTAAAAATAATAACTGTCGCCTCCAATCAATTGGAGTATGTTGTTTTCAACAAAGAAGCCACAAAGTACTTACTGTGCTTTCACGGATTCGGACAGTCAGGTACTGAATATGCCAAACTAGCTAAAGTATATCCTGCATATAAAATTGTTGCTGTAAACTTGTTTTTTCATCAAAATAGTTTGTTTCGCTCCAAAAAAGTGCTACAAGCCAGCCACTTAAGGGCCTTTTTATATCCTTTAATCGAAACAGAGTTCCAAGACAAATTTTCTTTGGTGGGCTATAGCATGGGCGGCCGCTTTGCTCTAACCGCACTTAAACTTTTTCCTGAAAAGGTAAAGGCCATTCATCTCATGGCCCCTGATGGGCTTGTTGAAGGAAACTGGTACAGATTTGCTACCAGAACCTCATTGCAACGCAAGATTTTTAGAAAGTCATTTGATTCATTCCCGGCATTTTTGGCTGTAGCTACGCAGCTTTCAAAAGTAGGTGTGTTGAACAAAGGCTTATTCAAGTTTGCCCAAATACACCTTAAAACACAGGAAGAGCGAGAAAGAGTCTATAATACCTGGACTTATTTCAGAGATTTGAAGCTTTCGCCCACTGAGCTTGATTTATTGCTGACCAGGCATCAAATCCACTGTACTATTATATTAGGCCTGTATGATCGCGTAATTCCTATTCAACGGATTGCACCTAAACTAAAACAAGGTCCATGGCTTACTGTTTTGCAGGTGCCCATAACTCACAATAAACTTTTTTACTATAACTTTTTAGACGACAGGAGAAATTCGAGCGTTAATTCGAACGAGTGAATTAGATTTGCAACTTAATTCCTCGCTGCATGATTATCTTTTTTGAGAACCCCAAAAAAACTGTATTTGCCGTCCAGTCTTCATTGGAACTTTCGTCCTCAGATATTTCTAAACTTGAATGGCTTTTTGGAGGAGCAAAACTGCTGAATTCCGATAAAATAAGTGAAGAATATATTGGGCCCAGAAGCGAAATGATTACTCCCTGGAGTACAAACGCAGTTGAAATCACTCAAAATATGGGAGTCAAGGGAATAAATCGGATTGAGGAGTTTGAGCCGGCTACTCATTCTTTCGACCATATGCTCCAGCGTAAGTACTCCGAGCTTACACAAAGCATGTTCGACCTCAATCATGAGCCTGAAAAAATATTAGAGATAAAGGATATTGCAGCTTATAACCTTCAGGAAGGTCTGGCATTGAACGAGGAAGAAATTGAATACCTTGAAAAGGTTAGTGATGAACTAGGTAGAAGGCTGACTGATAGCGAAGTTTTTGGATTCTCTCAGGTAAACAGTGAGCACTGCAGGCATAAAATTTTCAATGGCATTTTTGTCATTGATGGGAAGCAAAAGAACGAATCACTTTTTCAACTTATCAAAAAAACATCCATAGAACACCCTAATCGGTTGGTCTCTGCCTATAAGGATAACGTAGCCTTTATACAAGGGCCTAAAGCAGTACAATTTGCGCCTATTACTCAATATCAGCCTGACTTTTTTGAAGATAAGGAATATGAATCTGTCATTTCATTAAAAGCCGAAACGCATAATTTCCCCACAACTGTAGAACCTTTTAATGGTGCAGCAACGGGATCAGGAGGTGAAATAAGGGATAGAATGGCAGGGGGAAAAGCCAGCATGCCTTTGGCAGGAACTGCTGTATATATGACATCGTATCCACGAACTGAAAGGGGAAGAAAATGGGAAGAGGCCACGCAGCCTCGAGAGTGGCTCTACCAAACTCCTTTGGAAATACTCATCAAGGCATCTAATGGCGCTTCTGATTTCGGCAATAAGTTTGGCCAGCCACTTATCTCCGGTAGTTTGCTCACATTCGAACACGAAGAAAACAACGAGATTTTAGGATATGATAAGGTGATAATGCTGGCAGGCGGTATAGGGTATGGGAAGAAAAAGGACAGCATTAAAAGCGAGCCTGTTAAAGGTGATAAAATAGTGGTTCTTGGTGGAGACAACTACCGGATCGGCATGGGAGGTGGGGCCGTTTCTTCAGTCGCCACCGGAGAATATTCCAATGCCATAGAGCTAAATGCTATCCAGCGCTCTAACCCTGAAATGCAAAAAAGAGTATCCAACGCGGTTAGGGCCATGGCCGAAATGGATGAAAACCCAATCGTTTCTATCCACGATCATGGAGCGGGCGGCCATCTGAACTGTCTTTCCGAATTGGTGGAAAGCACCGGTGGTTCAATTGATGTTACAAAACTTCCTGTTGGAGACCCTACTCTTTCGGAAAAAGAAATAATAGGCAATGAGTCTCAGGAGCGTATGGGGCTTGTAATTGGCAAAGAAAACCTCCAAACGCTTAACAAGATTGCTGAACGCGAACGCTCACCAATGTATGAGGTAGGTGAAACAACAGGGGATATGCAATTTAGGTTTGTAGGTAAAAATGGTAAGAATCCAATCGACTGGAGCCTGATGCACATGTTTGGTTCCTCTCCTACCACCGTAATAAGTGACATATCTAAAACAACCGGTTTTGCCCCCTTGGCTTATGATCCCTCCAGGTTCTCTGAGTATCTTGAACAGGTGCTCCAGCTAGAAGCGGTAGCCTGCAAAGATTGGCTCATCAATAAAGTGGATCGTTCCGTAACGGGCAAAGTAGCCAAACAACAATCCTGTGGGCAAATACAATTGCCATTGAACAATGTGGGTGTAATGGCGATAGATTATAAAGGGGAAAAAGGTATTGCAACCAGTATTGGACACAGCCCGGTTTCTGCCTTAATTGATCCAGTTGCAGGCTCCAGAAACTCAATTGCAGAAGCACTTACTAATATCATTTGGGCACCTATTGAGGGAGGATTGAGTGGTATTTCATTGAGTGCCAACTGGATGTGGCCAAGCAAGAACGATGGTGAAGATGCACGGCTTTACACGGCAGTTAAGGCCGTCAGCGATTTTGCCTGCGATCTTGGCATAAATATTCCAACCGGTAAAGACTCCCTTTCCATGACGCAGAAATATAAGGACGGGAAATCTGTTAAATCTCCTGGTACCGTTATAATATCTGCAGTAGGTGAAGTTTCTGATATAAATAAAGTAATTGAACCTGCCTTGAAACCTATTGAAGCTAGCCAATTGATCTATGTGGATCTGAGTAAGGATTCCCGAAAGCTTGGCGGTAGCAGTTTTGCTCAGTTTCTAAACACATTGGGAAATGAGGCGCCCACCGTCAGTTCTCCTGCATACTTTAAGAAGACATTCAACATAATTCAAGAGGCAATTCTGGCCGGTGAAATTCTGGCCGGGCACGATATTTCGGATGGCGGATTAGTTACTACTTTGTTAGAAATGACTTTCCCAACCCCGGAGATAGGCCTTGACATCCTGCCCGAGTCAATTGAAGGAGCAGATTTGATGCTCAAATTCTTTAGCCAAAATGCCGGGCTTGTTCTTCAGGTGAACAACAACGCACTTATGGAACGACTTAAAAACAATTCAATTGAATTTAGTGTGATCGGGAAGCTGACCAGAAAAAGAGTACTTTCCATTCAAAGCGAACTTGAGCTTGAAATTGATCAGTTAAGAGATACATGGTTCAAAACTTCTTACTTGTTGGACAGGGAACAAAGTGGGACCAACCATGCAAAAGCCAGGTATGAAAATTACAAAAATCAACCCCTTAACTATTCGTTCCCAAAAGGATTTACCGGAAAACTTTCTCAATATGGGTTGAGCAAGACACATAAGAAAGGAAACGTAAAAGCAGCCATCATTCGTGAAAAGGGAGTTAATGGTGATCGCGAAATGGCATATGCACTTTACCTGGCAGGTTTCGAAGTCAAAGACGTTCATATGACCGACCTTATTTCCGGCAGGGAGGATTTGTCGGATATTCAAATGATAGTTTTTGTAGGTGGATTTTCAAATTCTGATGTGCTGGGTTCTGCAAAGGGTTGGGCGGGAGCTTTTCTTTACAACCCTAAGGCCAAAGAAGTTCTGGACAATTTCTATAAACGAGAAAATACACTTAGCCTGGGTGTTTGCAATGGCTGCCAGCTTATGATGGAACTGGGTCTTATCTATGACAACAAGGATAATCATCCTACCATGAAACATAACAGCTCCCACAAGTTCGAATCAATATTTGTAACCATGCAAATCCCGGAAAACTCATCGGTAATGTTTTCTTCGCTTGCAGGTAGTAAATTAGGAGCATGGGTGGCACATGGAGAAGGGAAATTTGAATTGAATCCTGAAGAAGCCAAACAAATTGTAAGCACTTATTCTTACGATACTTATCCCGGCAACCCTAATGGCTCAGATTTTGGAGCAGCGGCCGTTTGTTCTTCGGATGGAAGGCATCTGGCAATAATGCCTCACCTTGAAAGATCCATGTTCCCATGGAACTGGCCCTATTACACAAGGAATAACGATGAGGTAACTCCCTGGATTGAAGCCTTTGTGAATGCTCGTGTGTGGCTGGAGAAACAAAATGCCTTGTAATTCGTTAGAGGGAACTATGAGGTAAAAATATTTGTTGCAACTGCATGAAGTTGAGACATTTAATTAGTATCTTCATAAGTTACATCTAACCCTTGCCACTATGAAACGACTTTACGTAGCTTTTCTAGCACTATTGTTACTCTCAGGTTGTTATAGTTACAGAGAGTATCCTGTAGAGTACGATTACAGTTATCATGGCAAATTCAAAAAGTATAAGTCATTTGCATTTATGCAAAACACTACTTCCATTACAGACTCCACTGTTTCCAAGGATATTATAGAGGATATTATAAAAAGCAGGCTGCAAACTCAAGGGTACAGATTCAGGGAAGATAAGCCCAACCTGCTGGTTGCCTATAAAATTTATTTCGATAGCCTTAATTTCAGGGGATACGATCAGCCCGATATCGAGACCTGGGTAAAGGTTGAGAACGAGGATGAAGAATACAACCCAAGAAAGTATGATCTGAGAAAGGGTACTCTGTTGATCCAGTTGTACGACCGTAGGCAGGAAAGAAGTATTTGGCAGGGATATGCTACCGGGGTTTATGGAAATATCTATTTCAATAATGAACGCCAGCTAAAAATTGCGGTGCGAAGTATTTTGGACAGGTACCAGTTTCTGGCTGAAGACTTCATGGAAAACAAAGAATTTATTCTGGAAGAAGAACCAATTAATAACTAAGGTTTTATTAGTGCCAAAACCACAGAGGCGACTTTCAAAATATTTCAACCCACTTCCTTATTTTTTTTAAAAACTTTATAGCTTTGCAGTCCCAAACGGGAAGCACAAATTTCTTGACCCATGGTGTAACTGGCAACACGTCTGATTTTGGTTCAGAAGAGTCTAGGTTCGAGCCCTAGTGGGTCAACTAAAAATCCCGATAGTTATATCGGGATTTATTATAAAAAATATTGAGATGGCCCAAATCAAGCTCTTTTCCGGTTCCAGTTCTCGCTACTTAGCGGAAAAGATTGCACAGGCATTTGGTAATCCGCTGGGCAACTCTATTCTTCAACGATTTAGCGATGGCGAAATGGCTCCTTACTACGAGGAATCTGTAAGAGGCTGTGACGTTTTTATTATTCAAAGCACTTTTCCTCCTGCCGATAACTTTCTTGAGTTGTTACTCATGGTTGATGCTGCTAAAAGGGCCAGTGCCAAAAGTGTCACCCTGGTTGTTCCGTATTTTGGTTATGCCAGGCAAGACAGAAAAGATAAGCCAAGAGTGGCTATTGGAGCCAAGCTCCTGGCCAACCTGGTTGGCGCATCCGGTGCCGGGCGACTTATGACCTGCGATTTGCATGCGGATCAGATTCAGGGTTTCTTTGACATCCCCGTTGATCACCTGGATGGAGCCTCTATTTTTGTTCCCTACCTAAGGTCGTTAAACCTCGAGAATATCATTTTTGCCTCTCCGGATGTAGGCGGAATGAAGAGAACCAGAAGGTATGCCAGTTTCTTTGCTGCCGATATGGTCGTTTGTGATAAACATCGTGAAAGGGCCAACGAAATAGCAGCAATGCAGCTGATAGGTGACGTAACCGGTAAGGATGTAATTCTAGTAGATGATTTGATTGATACAGGTGGAACAATTACCAAAGCAGCCAAATTACTAATGGATGAAGGAGCCAAATCAGTAAGAGCTGTATGTACGCACCCGATTCTTTCGGGCAATGCCTATGAAAATATTGAAAAATCAGTACTTGAAGAACTGGTGGTTACAGATACCATTCCGGTTAAAGAGAGTGCTAAAATTAAAGTTTTAAGCGTGGGTAATCTTTTTGCAAAAGCCATCAGAAAAATTCACGATCACGAGTCTATTAGCTCGTTATTTATCAGGTAATCAATTAATTAATATATAAACCTTTTTAAAAATGAAAACTATAGAGATTATAGGGTATAAAAGAGCAAATCTCGGAAAATCAGAATCCAAAAGGTTGAGAGCAGACGCGAATGTTCCCTGCGTATTGTACGGAGGAGACAAACAAATTCACTTCTATGCTCCCATGATCTTTTTCCGCGAGTTGATTTACACCAGAGATGCCCACTTTGTACACCTTAACATTGAAGGCGAAGAGTACCAGGCAATTATTCAGGATGTTCAATTCCATCCTGTAAGTGAAGTGATTCTTCATGCGGATTTTCTTCAATTATTTGAAGGAAAGAAAATCAAAATGGATATTCCTGTGAAACTTGTAGGCCAGTCGCCTGCCGTTCAACAGGGAGGTACGCTGGTACACAAGCGTAGAACGTTAAGTGTAGTGGCCCTTCCAAAAGATATGCCATCTCATATTGATGTAGATATCTCAAACCTTAACTTCCATCATTCGGTAAAGGTTAAGGATGTGAAAGAAGAAAACATTGAGATACAGGATACAAAAATTGCTTCTATTGCAGTGGTTGAAATACCTAGAGCTCTGAAAGCAGCTGCAGCCGAAGCTGCAGGTGCAGAAGGTGAAGTAGCCGAAGTAGGCGAAGTAGCTGAAGGTGGCGAAGCACCTGCTCCAGAAGCTGCTTCTGAAGAATAAACCTGATCAGAATTGCCGATATTAAATCCTGCTTTTGCAAAAGAGCAGGATTTATTTTTGACTTAATTTTGCAAACATTATGAAGTATCTGATAGCCGGATTAGGCAATATAGGAAAAGAATATGAGCTTACGCGCCATAATATTGGCTTCCTGGTTCTGGATCAGATTGCAGATGAAAAGGAAGTTTCCTTTGAAGTGGAAAGATTTGCTGAAAAGGCTGAATTTAAATTTAAAGGGAAACATATCCATTTAATTAAGCCTACTACATACATGAATTTAAGCGGTAAGGCAATTAATTACTGGATGCAAACACTTAAGATTCCAAAGGAAAACCTGTTGGTAATTGTAGATGACATTGCACTTCCTTTTGGAAAGCTACGTTTACGTACCAAAGGCTCCAATGCCGGCCATAACGGACTCAAAAGCATTGAGCAACTTTCCGGAGGCAATGACTATTCAAGATTGAAATTTGGTGTTGGAAGTGATTTTGGGAAGGGAAAGCAAGCAGATTACGTTTTGAGCAATTTCTCACAAAAAGAGTTTGATGAGCTTCCTTTCTTGATTAATAAAGCCAAGGAATATGTTTATACCTTTTGTACGTTAGGTGCAACACGGACCATGAACCTCCTAAATATTAAATAACTACGTATAAGCACTTATGCCAAATCAAGTGAAATATTGATTTTTTAATTGAATTGATGTTCTTTAATTTGTATTGTTATAATAACCTACTATCTAATTAACCTTTACGATATGAAAGCTATTAAGTTAATAATTGTTGTATGTATTTTAATGATGGGTGTTTCTGTCTCGAACAATACCCAGGCTCAAGCAACCATGACACAAGTAGAGTCCTTATATATATACAACTTTATAAAGAATATTCAATGGAACAATGTTAGCGACAAATACATCATTGGTGTATATGCTAATGATGAAACATACGATGGATTCAATAAAGTTCTTTCCGTAAGGAAATTTAATGGTAAATCTATTGTGCTTAAGAAACTTGATGATGCTTCACAAGCTTCTGAATGCCATGTGGTATTTGTTGGTCAAACGAATGGTTCAATGGTTAAAAAAATAGTAGCCGAAGCAGATACCAATAACACGCTTATTGTATCAGAAAGAGGCCAGTTGAACAATGGAGCTGGTATTGCCTTTGTATTAGTGAATTCGAAGTTACAGTTTAAAATTAACCAGGATGCCTGTAAAGCTGCAGGTTTGCAAATTAGCGCTTCGTTGCTTTCATTGGGAGTATAAAAAAGAATATAATATCATAAAAAAGGCGCTTTAATAGGCGCCTTTTTTTATCACAATATTTTTTCAATAAACTAGCTTATAACTGATCCGGGTTTAACCTCTTTATTCGGGGAGATCAATTGAAGACTTCCATCCGCATCTTCCGACATCAGGATCATACCTTCTGAAACTTCTCCCATCATTGGCCGTGGAGCCAGGTTGATCAAAACTGTTACCTGTTTTCCAACCATTTGTTCAGGTTCGAAGTACTGAGCAATACCACTCAGGATAGTCCGGGTATCAATACCGGTATCTACCTTAAGTTTTAATAACTTTTTGGACTTCTTCATCTTCTCAGCGGATACTACTTTGCCTATCCGGATATCCAGCTTTGCAAAATCGTCATATGAAATTTCGCCCTTTTGAGGTGCAGCCTCTACATTGGCCAGTTTAGTGGCTTCCAGTTTATTAATTTGTTCTTCCACTTCTTTGTCTTCAATCTTCACAAACAATAGTTCAGCTTTACCAATTTCAGTGCCTTCATTCAT
>JAGQYJ010000001.1:28800-48193 GCA_020436145.1 Cyclobacteriaceae bacterium
ATGGGAGCATCGAACCAAACATATAACACCTTACCTTCAGCTCCTTCTAATGGAACGGGCACGCCCCAGTCCAGATCTCTGGTCACCGCCCTGGGCTGCAATCCCTGATCAATCCACGATTTGCATTGCCCATATACATTGGTTTTCCAGTCATCTTTATGTCCATCCACAATCCATTCTTTGAGCCAGGGCTCATACTTATCAAGGGGTAAATACCAATGCTTGGTTTCTTTCAAAACAGGGGTCTCACCACTCAATGCAGATTTGGGATTCTTAAGCTCCGTAGGACTAAGCGATGACCCACACGATTCACACTGGTCACCATAGGCTCCATCCTTTCCACAAACTGGGCAAGTGCCTACTATATACCGGTCAGCTAAAAACTGCTTTGCCTTAGGGTCATAATATTGTTCACTAACCTGCTCAACAAACTCACCTTTTGTGTACATGTGTTTGAAGAAATCAGAAGCTGTTTGAGCATGTATTTTTGATGATGTTCTCGAATACACATCGAAGCTAATGCCAAAATCTTCAAACGATTTTTTGATCATGGAATGATACTTATCTACGATTTGCTGTGGGGTAACCCCTTCCTTTTTAGCGCGGATAGTAATCGGCACACCATGCTCGTCAGACCCACCCACAAACAACACATCCTCCCCTCTGCTTCTCAGGTAGCGCACAAAAATATCAGCAGGTACATATACCCCAGCCAAATGGCCTATATGAACAGGTCCGTTTGCATAGGGTAAAGCTGACGTTATGGTGTATCGTTTTGTGGATTTTGTCATTATTAAAAAATTTTGGCAAAGATAAACAGATTATGATGCCCTTCGATTTTAATCTCAGTAAAATAATACGCCAGTGAGTTGTTTCAATGTTAACCTTCGTATCTTTGCGCGCTTAAAATCAGGAAACTATGAACGCTATCAGGAACATTGCCATTATTGCCCACGTTGACCACGGCAAAACCACGCTCGTGGATAAAATCATCCACGCATGTGAAGTGATCAGGGATAAAAATGAGCAAGGCGAATTAATACTCGACAATAACGATCTTGAAAGAGAGCGTGGCATTACCATTTTATCTAAGAATGTATCTGTTACCTATAATAATGTTAAAATCAATATTATAGATACGCCCGGTCACGCTGATTTTGGAGGTGAAGTAGAGCGTGTTTTGAAAATGGCAGATGGTGTTCTCCTGTTAGTGGATGCTTTTGAAGGTGTGATGCCGCAGACACGTTTTGTGTTGGGTAAGGCGCTTGGTCTAGGGTTAAAGCCTATAGTCGTAATTAATAAGGTGGACAAGGAAAACTGTCGTCCTGATGAAGTTCACGAACAAGTATTTGATTTGATGTTCAATCTGGATGCCACAGAAGAGCAATTGGATTTTCCAACTATATATGGTTCTTCCAAGCAAGGTTGGATGAGCACCGACTGGCAAGCTCCGACCAATAATATTCTTCCATTGCTTGACACTATTGTGAAGGAAATACCGGCAGCACCTTTCAATGAAGGTACCCTTCAAATGCAGATTACTTCATTAGATTACTCATCCTTTGTGGGCAGAATTGCTATTGGCAGGGTATTCAGAGGCATAATTAAAGAAGGTGAAAGCTTAGGGTTAAGCAAGAAGAATGGCGCGATTCAGAAAGTAAAAGTAAAAGAACTCCAGATCTTTGAAGGTTTAGGTAAGAAAAAGGTTACAGAAGTACGTGCCGGTGACATCTGTGCCGTAGTAGGAATTGAAGGATTTGACATTGGAGATACGTTGGTTAGTGCTGAAAATCCTGAACCACTTCCACGGATTGCCATTGATGAACCTACCATGAGCATGTTGTTCACCATCAACAACTCTCCTTTCTTTGGTAAGGAAGGTAAATTCGTTACTTCTCGCCACCTAAGAGATAGACTATTCAAGGAAACGGAGAAAAACCTGGCATTAAGAATTCAGGAAACTGATTCTGAAGATAAATTTCTTGTATTTGGTCGTGGCATTCTTCACTTGTCTGTATTGGTAGAGACCATGAGACGCGAAGGTTATGAGCTTCAGGTGGGACAACCTCAGGTACTTATAAAAGAGATAGATGGCGTAAAATGTGAGCCCATTGAGCATATGGTAGTTGATGTTCCTGAAGAAACTGCCGGTAAAGTAATTGAACTTGCGACACAACGTAGGGCAGACCTTACCGTTATGGAGCCAAAAGGCCATCTTCAACACCTAGAGTTTGATATTCCAGCCCGTGGGCTTATTGGATTAAGGAATAGTATGCTTACAGCAACTGCTGGTGAAGCTGTTATGACGCACCGTTTCAACAAATATGAGCCTATGAAAGGCGATATCCCAGGCAGAATAAATGGTTCATTGATTTCTATGGAAAGCGGCCAGGCAACTGCCTATTCAATTGATAAACTTCAGGATAGAGGTGTATTTTTTGTAGATCCGGGTGAAGACCTTTATACAGGCCAGGTAATTGGGGAACATTCCCGTGGAAACGACATTGTGGTCAACGTTCAAAAAGGGAAAAAGCTCACTAACATGAGAGCAGCGGGTTCAGACCAAAATGCCAAAATAGCTCCCAAAAAAGTATTTTCTCTGGAAGAATCATTAGAGTACATACAAAAAGATGAATATCTTGAAATCACACCTAAATCATTAAGAATGCGCAAAATTTACCTTGACGAAAATGAGCGTAAGCGAATGACAGGAAAGGAATAAGGGTTAATAGAAATCAGCCAGGCTAGTAATCAGAAGTAGAGATTTCTTTGCTAAGGGCACAGCGGCTGAACTTTTGGTCTCTATTTTAGCAACATCAGATGGCCTTTCAACTGTTTTTAATCGAAACGAAGTAACAATAATTGACAGGATTGCCAGAATAATTCCTATGATCAATGTGGTTTTGGATTGTTTCACACATACCTACTTTCAAGTATTATGCCAATGCTCAATTAGATTAAATAAGAATCTTTAGTGAGTAAATAAGTCCGATTTTGTACACTAATGGTTTACAAATGGTACAGTTTATGTATTCATTGTTACAAAAGGTTTCTTGGTTTAAACCGTATATTTGTTGCATTATGAAAATCAGACTTTTATTATTTTTCATAGCTATGGCTGGCGCATCTGTCAACATCATGGGGCAGGTGACCTGGATTACTTTTGAAGAGGCTGTTTTAAAATCCAAGGATAACCCCAAACCTATATTTATAGATGTTTATACTGATTGGTGTGGATGGTGTAAAAAAATGGATGCCGCCACTTTTAATGATCCTAAAGTGGCTGAAGTTCTTCAGAATGAATTTTATCCGGTCAAGTTTAATGCCGAGCAAAAGGAGTCCATACTTTTCAATGATTATACCTTTAAGTTTGTGGCAAATGGCAGAAGGGGCTACAACGAATTAGCCGCTGCATTGCTGGACGGTAAATTAAGCTACCCTTCTGTGGTTTTCCTTAATGAGAAGATGGAGCGAATTACCATACTTGCCGGATATCGTGGCCCGGACGACTTCTATCCAATTGTTAAATTTATTGGAAGTGGCACATATAAAACGCAAACGTTTGAGGAGTATATGCAAGATATGTAAAATCGTTGCTTCTGCCTGATATCTTAACAGAAAGAGATAACATTTGGAAATTTCACATTAGTCTTAAATGATAAATTTAGTTATTGCAGGTTTTCAAAAAGCAGGTACAACTTCGCTAAAAAACTACCTTGGCGAACATCCTCTGATTAAGACCCACCCACAAAAGGAAATGACTTTTTTTTCTCTTGAAGAGGAGTTTAGCAAAGGGGAAAATCAGGCTATTAAAGATTACTATAACAATGATATTGATGGTTATACATATTTGCTTGCCAAACATGCCACACTTCTAAGAAATGAAACAAATGTTTCAAGAATGAAGGATTATAATCCTGAAATGAAAATAATTGTTGCATTGAGGAATCCTGTTGAAAGAGCATATTCATCCTATTTAATGGAACTTTCAAGCGGTACGGTTAATGGGTCGTTTGATGAAGTGCTAGAAACTTCCTTTGAGAATTATAAAAATGGAATAACTGACTGGAGGTACAATATTTTTGTTAAACTGGGCGAATACTATGATTCACTTAATTTGCTGCATAAGTATTTCCCTGATAGCAGTATTTATTTAGTAAAAATCGAAGATTTATATTCCGATCCTGAACAGCAAATTGATAATATACTCAAGTTTCTGGGTCTTCCTCAAAATGTAGATATTAATTATCATAAGGAGCATAATACGTTTAAGGTACAAAGAAGTGCTTTTGTTGCTGAGCTAATTAAAAAAGTGGTTTCTGAAAGAAACATTTTAAAGAAAGGTCTAAAGACAGTATTGCCTAATTCCTGGTCATATAAAATGGGAGAACAACTAAGATCCTTAAATAAAAAAGAGGGCATAAAACAGCCTATGAGCCCATTTGCCAAGTCGTTACTTGACAAGCATTACAAACCATATAATGAATCGCTCTATAATGAGTACAAAATAAACTATCTGAATTGAATGGTAATATTGTCAGGATTATTGACCATTTTATGATTCGATTTTTTAAATTAACCTCCTCAAAAGCTACACACTTACCTATCTATCCGGATTGTTCAATTGAATTTTAAAAAGGACTTTATAAAAAACATGGTTAAAGTTGGGGGGTACAGATACTCTTCCCAATTAGCGAGGATGATTGGAAATATTATACTCGCCCGCCTACTGACACCTGAAGAGTTTGGGATTGTGGCTATTATCACTGTTTTCAGTGGGTTTATAATGATTTTTCGCTATTCAGGCATCAACTATGCGGTTATCAAAGACGATACTATTTTGCCGGAGAATGCACATTTTATTGCAATTCTATTTGGCTTAATTCAGTTTTCCATCCTTGCACTTATAAGCTATCCGGTAGCATGGTTCTACAAGGATATGGCACTAGTAATGCCAACAATCATAACGGCTTTTGTCTTTATCGTAAGCAGTTTTAGTGTCGTCCCAATGGCTGTATTAATGAAGGAAATGGAGTTTGCATCTCTTGGACGTATCAACTTGTTCAGTACGGTGTTTGCCCTTTTGGTTAGCTTCGTTCTTGCATACGTTGGCTTCTCCTACTGGTCGCTTATAATTCAGGAGATCTTATTTTATGCTGGAGTTGCCATTGGAACGATGCGAAAAGCACCTGTCAAATTTATTATTTCCAGTTTGGCTGAATTGAAGGAGAATTTAAAAAGGCTTAAGTCTTTACTCCGCAACATTACTGGATTCAATATTGTAAACTATTTTTCAAGAAATACAGATAATTTTTTAGTAGGGAAAATATACGGAGCAGGGAGTTTAGGAATTTACAACAGGGCTTACTCGTTTATCTATCTTACCATTGGCCTTATTTCCGGAGTAACACGACAGGTTGCTTATCCAAGTTTAGAGGCGCTTAAAAAAACCGATCCCCGTAAAGTAAACAATGAGATAATATTCATTATGCAGGTTGTTGGAATCCTGGTGTTCCCTATAAGTTTTATATGTATTGTCTTTTCCAAAGAACTAGTTCTTATAATGTGGGGGAAGAATTGGCTTGAAGTAGCAGACATCATTCCCTATTTTGGACTGGTATTGCTTACACAAGCCCAAACTAACTTGGTTGGAGAACTTTTTATTTTGAAAAACATGGAAGCCAGGTATTTTAACATGGGACTTCTAAATTCATTCTTAATGGTTAGTGGAATTGTTATTGGCGTTTTTATATCCTTTATGGCTGTACCACTCTTCTACTCCATATTTAATTTATTGGTTTTTTTAATAATTCTGTATTGGGCATTTTACAAATCGTTCAGGATATCACTTAAACAGGTTTTGGCAAACTGGCTAAACGTTACTATTGCCTCTACATTATTGATCTATGCTATTTCTCAAAATAAGCCCCTTTTAAGCCTGACTGTTTTAGTATTGTACCTTTTAATTTTGCTGTCCCAATTTATAAAGGAACATAAAAGTGCTATTTCTCAGCTGATAAAAAAGCTGCTGCCAAATACCTAAGTTCGGCTTGTTAGGAACAGCAGGTATTGCGATTATTTCTAATCTAACTATTGTGGTTTTCAATCAAAGTAGCCGCACCAGCTAAAATATTCTCAAAGCTAAATTTTCGCGCGTACCGGATACGCTCTTCTGCAAGATTTGAATCTTCTCCATTTTTTATAAAATCATCAATAAGCCCAATTAACTCTCCACCATTATTATCCATATACATAAGATCATCGAGAGCCTGATATTCTTTAAAAACAGGACCAAATACCGGTTTACCCTGAGCAAGATATAGCAGAGTCTTATGGTGGTGAATGGTATTTGCCTGATACTCCATATCCATAAATGAAATACAAAACTTTGCTCTCTTAATGTAATATTTGAGCTGTTTAAAATGTATGGGTCCAATTGCATGGACATTTGAATATACTTTTTCTTCAAAAATCCGTATGGCCGCATCAATATGCTTTGACTTGTAAGAACCATGTGCGAGCCGAATTGGTCCAACAAACAGAAATTGGACATCTGGAAATGCTTTCAAAGCTTGCTCCAACAACGAATAATCCATTCTTAAATCAATAACCCCAACATAGATTGCATAATCTTTTAACCCAATATCATTATAATCGAGTATTTGTTCATCCAAATTAAACTCCTCATAAGATATACCATGTGGAACAATATACTTAGGCGTATCATACTGCGAGAAATTGTCCAGGAAGTGCTGGGAGGTTGCAAAAATCATGTCTGAATTTTTACATAATTCGTGTTCTCCAAAGAACTGAGAATAGTAAAAATCAACGCAATGGTAAATTCCCAATTTGCATCCTAACAATTTGTGGTTATACAGGCGAAGTGGGTCAAACGCCCAAAAAATAGCCTTTGCAATACCCTTTTTCTCAAAATACTTTTTAAGATAACGTGAAACCCATCTGTTATTTAACCTGTTAAAAAAATTATTTAGTATGGGCAAAAAATTATTATAGTCAATGTATTGCAGGTTTTCAGTATAGCTGGTCGTTTTTATTGGATTGAATAGCAGGTTTTTAAAACGCCATTTTGCAGGTGGATTTATAAAAAGAACTTTATTGTTTTTTGAAAGCTCATAAGCATAGTTCTGTTTAGAATACCAAACATCTCCCCAAGGCTCATTAGATGTAACTAAAATAACTTCGTTTCCCAGTTTCGTCATTGTCAAAATCCCAAAGACACAAAAATATACTTATACCTCATGATACTAGCCACTGTCAAAAATAAATGAGAAGTGAGTTTAAGTAGCAAGTTTTCATAAGACATATAATAATGCCCAAAATGAACCATTTGAATAGTATGTTTGTAGGATATAATTTACCCCAAACGAAGGCCATAATTTTAATATAAAAAAACACTGTTCTTCCCAAACCAATAAATCACTTGGATGTAAAATCTCACTTGATCTCCGTTATTATTCCGGCATATAATGCAGATAGGTTTATTAAGGAATCTATCGAATCTGTACTGTCCCAGTCCTTTAAAGACTTTGAGCTAATTATTATTGATGACGGATCAAAGGATGATACCAAAGAGATTATTGATGAGTTTATCCATCTTACTAATATAAAATACATTTATCAGGAAAATACAGGGGTCTCGGCCGCCAGAAATACTGGTGCGCAATTGGCTAAGGGGGAGTATTTGGTATTTCTTGATGCAGATGATATTTTAATGCCCCACTGCCTGGAAAAAAGATTACAGAAAATTGAAAACAGCGATTTTGGTCTGGTTCACAATGATATGCAGACTGTTCGCTTTGAAGATAATTCTTTAGGTGAAGTTATGTTCGGCAGGGAGGGGTTTATTCTTGATGACTTGTTGCTTTGGGAGGGTTGCTCTATTCCAACCCCAAGTAGCATTATGGTAAAAAGAAAAGTATATGAAGAGGTGGGTGGTTTTCATACAGCCTTGTCCAACAATGCTGACCAGGAATGGTTCTTTAGAGTAGCCAGCAAATACAAAATAGGAAGAATTCCCGAGCCACTTACGTATTACAGAATACATGCAAACAACATGCATAGTAATGTCGAATTGTTAGAAAGTGATAGTATTACTTCTTACAACCTGGCCAAAGAAAACAAGCTGTTCAAATCAAAAATATTTGAAAAACAATGTTTTTCAAATATGTACCTAATTGTAGCCGCTAATCTAATTGGTTCCCACAATGTAGGAAATAAATTAAGAGCAGTAAAATACTTGCTCAGAGGGATCTTTTTATATCCTCCAAATTTCAGAAAGGTAGTTAAAAAAATTGCTTCATGAAAAATATTGTTGCTATTGGCTACCACAGTTATAAGGATCCTATAATGGAAGGATTGCTTGTCCAGTACCTGAAGGGCATTAATCATGAAAAAACCCATATCCACCTTATAACATTTGAACAAAAACAATATTTTGTTAACGAAGAAGAGAGGAAATCTATCCAAAAGGCCCTGGCTGCAAAAAACATTTATTGGATACCCAAAAAGTACCTGACCGGTGGCATTTTTATACTTTTTAAAAAGATTTTAAACTTCCTTACAGCATTTCATGAGCTGAGAAAAATTAATAAAAGGGATTCGGTTAATGCAGTTCTGGGATTTACTTCCTTATCCGGAGCAATATCTTATGCTGTATCCAGATTTTATCGATTAAAATTAATCATTCTTTGCTTTGAACCCCATAGCATGTATATGAGAGATTTCAAGATTTGGAGCAACAAGAGCCTATCCTATATAATTCTTCGTAAACTCGAAAAGTTGCAAGTGAAAAATGCGGATATTTTAGTTGTCCCAACAAGGCATACATTGCAACTCGTTCAACAGTGGGGTATTAGTGGCAAGCTGTTTCAAATGCCAATATGTGTGGACGAAAATGAATTTATGTTCTCTAACGATGCAAGGTCACTAATACGCAGTAAGATTGGGTGTGGTGATAAAAAGGTGATTTTATACCTAGGCAAATTTGGAGGAATCTACTATAGCCTTGAAGAAGTAATTGGGTTCTATCACCAACTGTATAAAGCTGACAACAGTTTGTTTTTTTATATTATTACTCCTGAACAAAGTGAAATTGTAGAAAAGAGGTTGGAAGAAATAAATGTACCTAAAGAAAATTATTCCGTTTCGCCAGTAATTCCTTACAATGAAGTAAATCAACATATTTCTGCGAGTGATTTGGGAATGTTAGCAGTTCCATCTCTGCCTTCTCAGAAGTATAGAACACCTATAAAAACAGCCAATTATTTACTATGCGGATTACCTTATCTTGTAAATGCAGGCGTATCGGAAGATGATGAAATTGCTCAAAAACATAAAGTAGGTGTTGTGATAAATTCTATTGACACATTGGACACTTCAACCATTGCTGAAATAAATAGCCTATTAAGCAATGACCCCACTGCAATGAGGCAAAAGTGTCGGGAAATTGGAATAAAATATCGTTCTTTAGGAAACATGATTGGTCTTTTGGACCAAATATTCAATGAAGTATAAATTAACCACTTATGAGTAGAGTAATAGTTACCGGAGTTGGTGGCTTTATTGGGCATCATGTAGTGAAAAAATTAAAGGATACAGGCTATGAAGTAATAGGTATCACAAAGATTTCGTCTAAAAATGAACCAGACGTTGATAATGTACATAAAATTGGGCTTTCCAGCCAAGAACAATTGAATGGCATTATTAAAGAAAACGACATTGTAATACATCTGGCTTGGTCCACTGTGCCAGCAAGTTCAGAATCCGATAGTGAAAAAGATGTTATTACCAACATTCCTGCAAGTTTAAATTTGATAGAAGCTTGTGCCCGAAAAAAAGCATCACATTTTATATTTCTTTCATCTGGTGGAACAGTTTACGGGAACGCTGAATACTTGCCCATTGATGAAATACACCCTACGAGGCCAATATCGCCTTACGGGATCGATAAACTTATGGTTGAAAAGTATCTTCATATGTTTTCACACCGTTTTGGTTTGCCCTATACAATACTGAGACCTTCAAATGTTTATGGGCCAAATTATAGACTGGACAAAGGACAGGGAGTTATTGGATACTGGCTCGAAAGTATTAAAAAAAATGAACCACTTGCCATAATAAAGGGCGGTGATATTGTTCGTGATTATCTCCATATTGATGATTTGACTGAACTGTTAGCTAAGCTAGTTGCTCAACCTCCTGATAATCAAATATTCAATGTGGGTACTTCTATAGGCACCTCCCTTTTGGAATTGTTGGAGATTATACAAAATATAAAGACCAATGAAATTAGGTTGACTGAGGTACCTAAAAGAAAGTTCGATGTAAATACCAACATTCTAAGTTTTGACAAGCTAAAAAAACAATTAAACTGGCAACCAAAGGTTGATTTAGTAGAAGGAATTGAAGACTTGTTTAGTAAGAGTAGTAACTAATTAATTTCAATAGTCTAGGAGTTTAAATGTAACCGGTAAGGAATAAGAACATCTGAAACCATAAAAGGAACGAATGAAGATATATGCCATAACCGTTGTAAAAAATGAACAGGACATTATTAACTATACCCTAAGGAATGCGGCTGCCTGGGCTGATAAAGTAATTGTTTATGATAATGGCAGTACCGATGGTACCTGGGAAAAGATCAACAGACTTAAAAGTTCAGTGATAATACCATTTAAGCAGGATGACGCACCCTACACAGATGGTTTGAGGGCAGATATCTTTAATTCATTTAAATCAGAAATGGAAGATGGAGATTGGTGGGTTATCCAGGATTCTGATGAAATATATAATCAAAGTCCAAGAGATTTTCTGGCAATCCAGAAAGGCTATTTTCATCATGTAAATGGTAAGAAAATAGATTTTTCTTTTGACCTTAAAAATTTGGAGAGTATTACGCTTTCAGGCGATTTTGAGAAAGATTTGAAATATTTTAGTTTTTGTTCCCCAAGGGCCTGGAGCGAACCCCGAATGATCAAACATAGGAGCAGGTTAGTATGGGAAACCCAAAATATTTGGCCGAATCATATGGGCCTTGTTTGCAGCCAAACCATTGGTATTAGACATTACCCTCTAAGGTCCCTCGAGCAAATTCGTGAAAGATGGGAAGTAAGGAAAGGGGTTAAAGAAAGAGGAGGGCAATTATTTGATCACTGGCAAAAAGAAGACTGGAAAGAGTACTATGCTCAAAAAGTAAATGAATTAGTAAAGGTCAATAGTAATATTTTTGAAGAGATTCCTCTTGCCAACACCTATAAACAAGGAACAATTAAGAGACTTCTAAAAAGTGTCTTGCATGGGTTAAAACTATTGCCCTAACTTTACAAGTCTGCTTTTATTATGTTATCAAAATTCTTGCAAAGTGAAGGAATAGATCAATTACAAATACCATATTAATGAGACTTGCTGGATTAGATTTTTTAAGAGGAGTTGCTGTTATTCTGGTTATCTTTCGACATTTCGAGCTGATAGCGTTTCTGGGAAATTTCGGATGGGCAGGAGTTGATTTATTTTTTGTATTGAGTGGTTTTCTGGTGTCTGGTTTGCTGTTTTATGAATACAAAAAGTTTGGCAATATAAAGCCGGGGCTTTTTCTGATAAGAAGAGGTTTTAAAATTTATCCGTTGTTCTATTTTTTAATAGGGCTTACATGCGTGAAATCACTTGCGGTATATGCTTTTGATTTACCTGGAAACCAAAACTTTTCAACAGGAACACTGCTTTCTGAGATCTTTTTCGTTCAAAATTATTTTGAACGTATTTGGAAGCACACCTGGAGTCTGGCCGTTGAAGAACACTTCTACCTTCTTCTCACATTTTTTATTTTTTTATTGATAAGATTTAATAAACTGGAAAACAGAAAACTTTTTGGTACCATTTCAGTGCTTATATTTTTTGCAACACTTTTATTGAGGTACATAAATTTTTCACTGCACGAATTCTCCTACGACACCCATATCTTCAGGAGTCATTTACGATTTGACTCTCTGTTTTTTGGGGTTTTCTTATCGTATAACTATCATTTTAACAATGATGCTTTTATTGCCTTCTTTAAGAAAAACCGGAATATTCTCAGTGTTATTGCGATCTTAACCATTGCTCCCTGTTTTATATGGCCTTTAGACAACTTTTTTATAGGTACTTTTGGATTGACCCTATTATATGTCGGGTTTGGAATACTATTGATCAAGACCTTATTGATGGAAAATATTTTTAATAAGCCCCGCTCTCTGGTCTCAAAACTGGCGAAACCAATTTCATTTATTGGGTTCTATTCGTATTCTATTTACCTGTGGCACATTCCTGTTAAAGCATATGTGTACTCTTTCTTATCAAAATATATTGTGACCACTCCTGTTTTTTTAAGATTTGGAGTTTATCTTTTTTTATGTGTTGGTGCAGGCTTTGTGGCTTCTCGCCTCATTGAAATTCCTGCCCTTCGATACCGGGAACGAAAATTTCCTAAAAGAACACTATCTGCATGACATTTATCAAAAACTTATTTATTGGAAAAATGGCTATGCAGTCATTTTTTGAAAGGTTGCACAGAATTAGCCTGAGAGGAATGAACTATGGTTTGGGCGGAATAATTGATACCAGTGGAGAGAAAAACCTTCTTAAACTGGTAAATTTTGAACTAAAAAATATTGAGTCCCCGATTTTGTTTGATGTAGGTGCAAATGACGGCAAGTACATTGAAGAGATGTGTTCTGTGTTTATTAGGAATACCCCAGTGATTTATGGTTTTGAACCCTCAAAATTTACCTATGAAAAATTGGTTAAAAAGTTTGAAAATGATCCAAACATTCATCTAAAGCAAATAGGGTTAGCTGCAAATAAGGGAGAAATGCAACTATATTATAATGAGCAAGGGAGTGGCTGGGCGTCTTTATATGAGCGTCAGGTATCAGAGTTTAATAAAGGACTATCCCAATCTGAGGTTGTGTCGCTAGACACTTTGGATAATTTTTGTTTAGCAAATGATATTGACCATGTAGATTTCATGAAAATAGATGTTGAAGGTCATGAGCTTGAAGTTCTGAAGGGAGGAAAGGAGACATTAAAAAACATTCGTTTCATACAATTCGAATTCAGTTTTGCAAATTATGATTCCAGAACATTTATGAAGGATTTTTTTGAGATTCTGAATGATTTTAAGATTTACCGCATACTCCAAAATGGGATAAGGGAGCTTAGTTATGATCCACGATATGAAATAATGATGACAACAAACTTTCTCGCTATTAACCAAGCATTTAAAGGTTAAGAGATATTTTTTGAAAGCATGTAAATGGCCACATGACTTTTTACGATTTTTGATTACATTTTATTAACGATATGTATATACTTAGTGGCTAATTATTATTAAGCTGATTCAATGCATGAGGTATTACCTGACTCCAATTATTTACCTATTATTTTACTCGGGCTTAAAAGGACAAAGCCCGGTTGCTGATTTTAGTATACCAGCAACTTCATGTATAAATGAGCAAATAGAGATTAGCAATAACTCCACCAATTCTATTGCCTATGAATGGGATTTCTGCGTGGACAAATTTGGTGACAATCTTAATGTAGATTACTTAAATGATATTACTTCAGGAGGAAGAAATCTGGGGATTGACTTTATTCAGGTTGATGGTATTTGGTATGGTATTGCTACCAGCTGGAACAACAATGATTTACACAGACTTACCTTTGGCAATGGGTTGAATAACCCTGCTACAACTATTACAACCATTAGTAATCCAGACAATGTCTTGAACCAACCTGTATCTATTGGATTGCTGGAGCAGGGTGGAATTGTTTATGCACTGATACAAAATTGGGGTAATTCAAGCCTGGTTAAAATCAGCTTTGAAAATGGTATTACGGACGATCAACCTTCTGGAAGCCTTGTATATTCAACATATGGAGGTTCATTAGCTAAAATGGAACTTATTAATACAAGTAGTGAGCTAAAGACAATGCTGGTTAAAAGTGACGCCACAATTGAGATTATTGATTTTAGCAATGATGTAAACAAAACAATAACTGCAGGAGATGTACTTGTTACTTCAGCAGTTGCAGGTATTACAGACACCAGGGATATAGAGACCATACAAGTTGATGGCAATTGGTACGCCTTTATAGTATCCAACAATACGGGTAAAATAGCAAGGGTCGATTTTGGTACTGACATAATGATGGGTATACAGGGCACCCAATTGAATGTAACATCCAACATTTATGGTTCTGGTAATCCTAACAATATTGAGATCGTAAAGTACGGGAACGACTTTGTTATTCACGTTCTTACAAATCAGGGTAATTTATTCAAGGTCAATCTTGGTTCTGACATTACAAATAATGGCATTACATCAGGCTCTGTTCAGTATGGTATGGGTAATTCGTATGTACAAGGGTATTCACTAAAATTTTTAAAAAGTAAAGGAGTCTGGTACGGTTTTGTTCTCAATGATCAAAATACCAAACTATATAGCATTTATAACTCTGAACCATGTTATGCTTCAATAGAATATAGCACAATGGAAAATCCGGTAATGTCTTTCAATACTTCCGGAACATACGAAGTTGAACTTACAGCAATAGGTGCTTCTGGAAATTCCGCTACATTACTTAAATCAATTACTATCTCCTCCTCTCTTGCCCCCCAACTCTCTTCCCAAATAACCGGCAACTGCCTTTCCAGTGCAATTAGTTTCGAAGGCGTACAGGACTCTGGCGATATCAATAGCTGGAACTGGGATTTTGGAGATGGTTCAGGAACTTCATCATTACAAAACGATACATATACTTACGCAAGTGCTGGTTCCTACCAGGTACAGCTAAATGTAACTGACGTCAATGGCTGTAGCAACCTTCTTATTGATACCGTGGAGGTATATGAAGAACCTGTTCCTGACTTTACTTTTCCAGGAGGTAACCTGTGTATGAATAATGAAGTAGCATTTACTAACACAAGCACTGGCGAAACAGGTTCTGTCGTTAACTGGACCTGGGACTTTAACGGAGAAGGTAACTCAACCGATATGGACGCTTCATTCATATTTACAACTTCAGGTTCAAAAACCATTGAATTGAAATCGTCCATTCCCGGATGTGCCAATGTGGTTCAAAAAACCATTTTTATTGAAGAAGCACCTACCACAGATTTCAGTTTTGATAATGTATGCAATGGCCAAGCAACCACTTTCTCAGATTTAACCACCGGTGATGACCTTGCCTCATGGAATTGGGACTTTGGAGATGGTAATAATTCAACAGAACAGGAACCAACGCATACCTATGCCAACCCAGGTGAATATGAAGTGGTGCTTTCTGTGTCCAATACTTTGGGGTGTACAACTGAATTAACTCAGTCAGTTTATAACCATTTTAATCCAACGGTAAGTTTTATCAATGATTTGGCTTGTTCTACCAGCCCTATTCAATTCACTGACCAGTCCATGGCACAAAATGCCAACCTTGTAGCATGGGAATGGGACTTTGGAGATGGAAACACATCTGCAGAGCAAAGCCCACAACACTTGTTTGGCCAAACAGATGATTTTGCTGTTCAATTAAAAGCATATTCAGAATATGGTTGTGTTGATTCGGTTAAAACGACCATATCTGTCATTCAGGGGCCAGAAGTGGATTTTGAATGGGACAAATCATGTATGGATGAAGAAACTGCATTTACTGACAACACCAATACGTTTGGCAACGCCATAGACGGCTGGGCCTGGATAATTGAATCAAACCTTAAGACCGAACAGAACCCTGTACATACTTTTAACACATCAGGTACCTATCCCGTGCAGCTAAGCGTGACATTGGATAATAACTGTGCTCAAACATTAACTCAAGAAATAGATGTTAAGCACTCCCCTTTGGTTCAATTTGATTTTGAGGAAAATTGTACCAATGCCAGCACAAAATTCTATGATCTTACGGATCAATCTAATGACAACATAGTTTCAAGGGAGTGGCGTGTGGATGGCCAGGTGCAGGGAAATGATTCAACCCTCGTACTTGATCTTTCTCCCGGAACCTATTCGGTTTCATTGTCGGTAGTGACCAATGCGGGATGTGAGAAAACTATTACTTCCAATAAAACACTCCTTGGTTCCCCAGTGGCCGGCTTTTCAACCAACACAAGTTATGGAGCTGCCCCATTAACGGTTGCCTTCACCAACCTTTCTTCAGGAGGAAGTTCTTATGAATGGACATTTGGAGATTCGGATAATTCAAGCAGCATAGAAACCAATCCCAATTTTATTTTTACCGAAACCGGAATTTATACTGTCACGCTTAAGGCATCTTCCGATCCTGATTGTTTTGATGAAGTATCGGAAACAATAGAAGTGGTTGAGCCGGAAACAAATGCTGTAATAAAGGCTATTACACCAATTGAAGATAATGGTAAAACAAACTTTGTAGTGACTATTGAAAACACCGGTACTACCATTTTGGGTAATGAAATCGATCTTGTTTTCAGAGCTGATTATGGTGTTGACGTGGTGGAAGAGCTTGACAAAGTAATCTATGCCGGAGAAACCCATAACTACGTATCATCATTCGCACTTTCAAGCAACACAGTTGCTAATAATTTGTGTATTGAAATGGTTGATTCTCCACATGAAACATCGCTCGATAAAAACTGCATTGTTTTAAAAAGCCTGCCTGTAATCTCCGAACCATACCCAAACCCAAGTAATGGTAAAATTTACATTGATGTAATAGCATCTGAAGCCAACCCAATCCAAATCAGGATTCTTAATCGATCCGGTCAGCTAAAATTTAGCAAAAGCTTTGATGGCAAGAAGGGCCTGAACCAGGTTGTGGTTGAAGATGCCACGTTAATTTCCGGTATTTACATAGTAGAAATTACTACCAGTGGTACAACCAGGAGATACAAAGCAACCATCGCTAAATAAACCTCTTATATGAATGGTGTAGGCTCTTTGGGCAGTATTATGTAATATTGTTTAAACCCATTTTAAACATCATGAAAACAACAATTGGCTCGCTGCTTATTTTTTTATTAACCGTATCCTCCTCTAGCTACAGTCAAAATCCTACTTTGGCTAATGAGAGAGCTAAAGGGACTGAAATGCGAAGTAAACTAACTTCGAACTCTTATGCAGGCGGGCTTCATTTTACAAATATTGGCCCAACTGTAATGAGTGGAAGGGTTGTCGATCTGGATGTTAACCCTGCTGACCCCAAAGAGTTTTATGTGGCGTATGCGTCAGGAGGACTTTGGCACACCAGCAATTTTGGAAATTCCTACGATCCTGTTTTCGATCAGCAATCAGTGATGACCATTGGTGATATTGCCGTGGACTGGACAACAAAAACCATCTGGCTTGGAAGTGGTGAAAGCAACTCCAGCAGGTCTTCTTATGCGGGCAACGGAATTTATAAAAGTGATGATGGTGGAAAAACATGGCAGCATCTGGGCCTCAATGAAACCCATCACATTGGCCGGGTGGTGCTACATCCTGCTGATAAAAATATAGCCTGGGTTGCGGCAGTGGGGCATCTTTACTCAAACAACGCTGAAAGAGGTGTTTACAAAACCAGTGATGGAGGCAAAACATGGGCAAAAACCCTTTATGTAAATGATAGCACAGGTGCTATTGATCTAACAATCGACCCCTCTAATCCGGATATTCTTTATGCTGCAATGTGGGAAAGAGACCGCAAAGCCTGGAATTTTAAAGGAAACGGAGCCTCTTCCGGAATCTATAAGTCAATAGATGGTGGAGAGAACTGGAAACTGGTTACAACCGGAGAGAATGGTTTCCCTCATGATGCCGGAGTTGGAAGAATTGGCCTTGCCATTTCGTACCAGCATCCCAATAAAATATTCGCATTACTTGACAACCAGAACAGAAGGGAGCCAGAGGAAACTCATTTTAAAATCACGAAGGAGCATCTTCGTACCATGTCGAAAGAGACCTTCTTAGCCCTTGAAAACAAAGACATTAACGATTTTCTGGACCGGCACAATTTCCCCGAAAAATATAATGCCGTTGATATTAAAGCCGATATTAATTCGGGAAAAGTAAAACCTAAAGATCTGGTTGATTACCTTGAGGATGCCAATAGCATGTTGTTTGACACACCGGTTAAAGGTGCAGAAGTATATGTTTCCATTGATGGAGGCGAATCATGGAACAAGACACACCCCGGGTACATTGAAGACACCTATTATTCCTACGGCTATTACTTTGGCAACATAAGGGTCTCCCCCCTTAATGATAGTAAATTATATATCATGGGCGTACCTATCCTGAAATCGGATGATGAGGGAGCTAATTGGGAGAATATTAATGGTTTTAATGTACATGTTGACCACCATGCTCTTTGGGTAAGTGATAAACAACCTGGGCTATTAATCAATGGTAGTGATGGAGGCATTCATTATTCATTCGATGATGGAGAACATTGGGTATTTGCCAACAATAATGCAGTCGGTCAATTCTACTCGGTAAATGTTGACAAAGAGAAAACCTATAACGTATATGGAGGCCTGCAAGACAATGGTGTTTGGTCTGCTCCCAATACATATGAATACAGCGATGCATGGAAGCAGTATGGGAAATATGAATACCAATCGCTGATGGGGGGTGATGGCATGCAGGTAGAGATTGATACGCGAGACAACAATACCATCATTACCGGGTATCAGTTTGGAAACTATTACCGGGTAAATAAAACAACAGGAGAAAGTAAATATATTCAGCCAGTTCATACTCTTGGAGAACGACCACTGCGTTTTAACTGGCAATCACCCGTTCAGCTATCTGTTCATAACCAGGACATTCTATATATGGGATCCAATAAGTTCCATCGCTCCATGAATCAGGGAGACGATTGGGAGACCCTTTCGGGTGATTTGACCAAAGGAGGAAAAAAAGGAAATGTGCCCTATGGAACTTTGACAACTATTAGTGAAAGTCCCCTTCGATTCGGCCTCATCTATATTGGAACAGACGATGGACTAATACAAGTAACTAAAGATGGGGGTTATTCATGGGAAGTTGTTTCGGAAGGCCTTCCGCAAAACCAATGGGTAAGCAGAGTAGAATCTTCGAATTACAAAGAAGGAAGAGTATATGCAACATTAAATGGTTATCGATGGGACAATTTTAAATCTATGGTATATGTTTCTGAAGATTATGGAAAGAACTGGAAGCAAATAGGAGCAGATATTCCTCCTGAACCCGTTAATGTAATCAAGGAAGACCCAACTAACGAAGACTTATTATATGTCGGTACCGATCATGCAGTATATGTTTCATTAGATAGAGGTGAGCATTTTATGCTATTGGATACCAAACTTCCCAAAGTCGCAATACACGACCTGGTAGTTCAAAAAGAT